>NZ_ATLK01000002.1 GCF_000737845.1 Bifidobacterium bombi DSM 19703
ACACYGGTAACGGTGGTTCCAACGGTGGCAACACTGGTAACGGTGGCAACACTGGTAACGGTGGTTCCAATGGTTCCAACACTGGTAACGGTGGCAACGGTTCCAACACTGGCAACGGTTCCAACACCGGTAACGGTGGTTCCGACAACACTGGCAACGGTGGTTCCGGTAATGGTGGTTCCAACGGTGGCAACACTGGTAACGGTGGCAACACTGGTAACGGTGGTTCCAATGGTTCCGGCACTGGCAACACTGGTAACGGTGGCAACACTGGTAACGGTGGTTCCAATGGTTCCAACACTGGTAACGGTGGCAACGGTGGTTCCGACAACACTGGTAACGGTGGTTCCAACGGTTCCAGCAATGGTTCCAATAAGTCTAATCTGGCTAGTACTGGTGCTGAGGTCGCTGTCGTTGTGTTGGCTTCCTTGGTGATGCTGGCTGCTGGTGGTGTGTTGACTGTGTTGCGTCGGACTCGTCGCTGACGTGTGATGGCGAAGCCTGCTGAAGTCGTTATTGTGATGATTTAGGCGGTTTTGCCGATGTGGTTTGGGTCGTTTCCCGGGTTCGCCCGGGAAAGACCCTTTTATGTTTCAAGGCAGCGGGACGGGGTGTTTCGTCCGGTGCTGGTTGGTTCGGTGATCTGGTGCATTTTCTTCATTGAGAAACGTAGGATAGCAGGAAACGACGTGGTTGGGCATAGTAGGTTGATATGGGTTTGCAGTTGGGTGACATCAGGAGAATAGGAAATCTTGGCGCGGGTACGATGGGGCATGCCACCGCTCTTCAATTTGCGATGAATGGGTATGACGTGACATTGGTTAATACGTCCCAAGAGGCGTTGGAACGTGGAACCAAACTCATTGAGCGGGATGTTGACACCTTTATCTCCGCAGGTTCACTCAAAACTGAAGAGCGATCGGCGGTCTTGCAAAGAGTTCATGCTACTACGGATTATGGTGAGCTTTCAGATGTTGATTTCGTCATCGAATCCGTTATCGAAGACATGGACGTGAGCATGAGGTGTGGCGGAAGGTCGAGGGAATAGTAAGTGATGAGACAATTTTGGCAACGAATTCGTCGGTCCTGAGCCCCACCCGGATTGCGTCGTGAACTTTGCCGTACGAGCCCGCGCGGTGCGCTCGTACTCGCTGACACTGGCTGGTAGCCGTCAGTCCGCTGTCGTCTGGCGACGTGAGCGTGATGGTTGAGTTCGTGTATCCGGCGCCGGTACCGGCGCTATAGATGATGGGGTAGCAAAAGAATGAGTGAAGGATGTGGCCGTCTGGTCGCACCCCTTCCTTTGTCTAATGACATCAAGTCAGGCGATTTGTGATTCACATCAGGTTTGCCGTGGCTTACCGCCAATATGAGTGCGGTTCATTGGTCAACTGCGCCGCATGGAATTTGCCTCGTCTTCATGCTTTACGAATATCCATGATGACGTGTCTGCCGTGCATGGCGGAGCGCATCGGCTCGATTGGATTGTCGTATGTATCGATCGAAACGGTCACGATCGTTGCCTCGTGATTTATGGAACCGTGGATGCATACGGGCGCGATTGCGGGTAAAGTTGCTTCTTATCCGTTCACCGTAGTGATAGTGCGGTGTCGCCGATGAACAAAGGAGGAATGATGGGTCAGGGTCAATTCAGCGACGTGGCCGACGATGTGAGCGTCAGTCGAGATTCAGTGTTCGATCTCGCGGCTGTCGCCGCACAGTCCAATGGAGGCAACAATGACCTGCTGCTGCCTCCTGCCCGTTTCGTCGGGTCGCCGCAAAAACCCAGCAGAATGCCGTATTCCAAGTATGCTGCGTACAACGTGCAGGTTCCGTTCGACTATCCGCAGCGCACTTGGCCTTCCCGGCGGATTCATCGTGCTCCGCGTTGGTGCTCGGTGGACTTGCGCGACGGCAATCAGGCGTTGGTGAACCCGATGGATAATGAACGTAAGCTGCGCCTGTGGAACCTGTTGATGAAGATGGGTTTCAAGGAAGTGGAGGTTGGTTTCCCGAGTGCTTCCGACACGGACTACAATTTCGTCAGACTGCTCATCGAACGTGAACTCATCCCGGATGATGTCACCATCGTGGTGCTCACGCAGGCGCGCGAGCACTTGATTCGTAAGACGTATGAGTGTTTGCGCGGTGCCAAGCGCGCTATCGTGCACTTCTATAACTCCGTTTCCGTTCTGCAGCGCGAGGTTGTGTTCAACAAAGACCGTGAGGGCATTAAGCAGCTCGCTGTTGACGCTGCCAAGCTGTGCCGTGAGCTGGAGACGGATGCGGATGGAACCGATTTGTATTATGAGTATTCTCCGGAATCCTTCACCGGCACGGAACCTGATTACGCGGTCGAGGTTTGCAATGCCGTCATCGACGTCATTAAACCGACACCAGAGCACAGGATGGTCATCAATCTGCCCGCGACGGTGGAGATGACCACGCCCAACGTCTTTGCAGACGAAGTTGAATATGTTTCCAACAATCTCAAGGATCGTGATTCCATCGTCCTTTCGTTGCATCCGCACAATGACGAAGGAATGAGCGTCGCTGCCGCCGAACTCGGCATGCTGGCTGGAGCCGATCGCCTCGAGGGATGTTTGTTGGGCAATGGCGAGCGTACGGGCAACGTCGATATTCTCACCGTCGCTTTGAACCTGCTGACACAAGGCGTTGATCCGCAGATTGATTGCTCTGACGTGCCCGAAATCCGCAAGACGGTCGAGTACTGCAATCAGATCAAGGTGGACGAACGTCACCCCTATGTGGGTGATTTCGTGTTCACCGCTTTCTCAGGGTCTCATCAGGATGCTATCAAGAAGGGTCTGGAAGCCCGGCAAGTGGCCGCCGACCGAGCCGGCGCGAACCTTGACGACTTCTTGTGGCTTGTACCGTACCTGCCAATCGATCCCAAAGACATCGGCCGTACGTATGAAGCCATCATCCGCGTCAATTCGCAGTCCGGCAAAGGAGGCATGGCTTATCTGCTCAAAGCCAACCACAACCTCGACCTGCCGAAACGGTTGCAGGTGGAGTTCGAAAAGGTCGTGCAGAACTACGCCGATACAAACGATAAGGAAGTCAAAGACGATGAAATTTGGCGCCTCTTCAAGGACGAGTACTTGCCCGTCGAAAGCGGCGGTGTGTTGGCTTCGAATACCGGTGAGGCTTTGGGGGACAAAGGCGACGAACATCTGACGCAGTGGGGGAGGCTCAAGTTGTTGCATGTCTCCACCGTGTCCGGCGAGGATGGTTCGGATACCAAGCTTGAAGCCACTTTGCTTGACTCCGGCGATGAGCCTGGCATCGGGGGCGTTGAACGCAAGGTCTCCGGAACGGGCAACGGTCCGTTGGATGCGTTCCTCAACGCCCTGGCTTCCATCGGTTTGACGGTTCAGGTGCAGGATTACGCCGAACATGCCATGACCGCGGGGACGGACGCGCTTGCGGCCTCATACGTTGAATGCCGCATCGGCGGCGAGGCGGACGCTCGCACCATATGGGGAGTGGGCATCGATTCTTCGATAACCACCAGCTCGCTGAAGGCGATTATCTCAGCGATCAACCGATCGGAGCGTTTGGGCTGATTTCCGCGAGTCTGGTTGGTTGGGCGGCCGCCGATGGTTCGAAACGGTCTGCAGTATCTGTACCTTGCCGGTGACTACGCGCCAATAAGAGCGTAGATAACAAGCGTTGGAATGGTCTGCGGCATTCGTACATTGCTGATGACCGTTTTGTGGCAAAGACGGCGAAAGTTGGCGGATAACACAGGTTGCTGGCGCTGAAAGGCAAATCGGCCTCGCTGACCGACGTCATGGGTATCGGTAAAGTGATTGGTCGCTCCCTGACGGTGTTGTGCGACGGACGAGTATGGGTGTTCAGCGAGAATCTCGATTGCAGCAGGTAGTCGATGGCGCAGGCTGACGTGTGTAGGCTGGAAGATGTGGATCGATGCTGTGGATCAATGGCGCAGGCTGGATTGTGCGGGTCGATTGTGCGGCTGGATTGTGCGGCTGGATTGTGCGGCTGGATTGCGCAGGGCCCGAACGCTCGCAGACGTTGCCGCGAGGTTGAAGCGTGATTCGATGTACAGTTCTGTCCTATTGTCCCGAGTATTGTGCCGAACCTTCCGACTGATTTTGCGTTGGTGAATCGTCGGGTTTCGTGGTTTCGTTTGGTACGGTGCCGGGTTGGGAGCCGGTTTCGTTTCCTTTCGGGGCGTTGGTGTCGTCGGGGTTGGCTGCCTCTCCCTGACTCTGTTGCTGCTGTCCGGGATTCGTGTTGGCGGAGTTCCTGTAAGGCTGCGAGAATCCGCCATTCGTTCCGCTCGGGGCGCCGGTTCCCCACTTTCCGTCGGGACCGCCGATTTTTCCGGTGTCCTTCACTGCTGGGAAGTCCTGGTTGGGTGTGCCTTCCAAAACTTGACTCATATATTCTGTGAACAGGTGAATGGGATAGGCGGCGGTATCGGTGAATCTGCCGAAGCGCGGCACCACCTGTGGATTGCCATTGGCATCGGGATTCCAAGTGGCGAAAACGGTGACGATGTTGGGGGTGAAACCGACGAAGCTTCCCGCGGTGTCGTCATTGGCGCTTCCTGACTTTCCAGCGATCGTCTTGCCGATGCGTCGTGCCTCGTAAGCCGTGCCGTATTGTATGGTGCCGGTCATCGCCTTGGCGACCAGTCCCGTGTCGTTCGCGGAGAAGACCTGCTCGGTGTCCACGGGTGCCCGATACATCTCGTTGCCAGACGAGTCCTTCACGCTTGCCACGATATGCAGGGTCGGCTTGTTGCCTTGGTTGGCGATCGTGGCGTATGCCTGTGCTACGTCCTTGACATGCACACCGTCGTTTCCGAGAACGGTGAACGGGTTGTCGCCGGTGACCAGCTTGGGGTCCATTCCGGCGGTCTGTGCTATCTGCGCCACCTTTTTGGCGCCCAGATGCTCCTGAACATCCATATACACCGTGTTGATGGAATCGGCCGTGGCCTTGTACAGATTCGAGTACCCCCAGCTCGTATTGCCGTAATTCTGAACAGGGGTGGCGATTCCTGCGTAGGTGCGTGGGGAATTCCCGTTGAATGTGGTGTTGAGGTTCACACCGGCCTCGACGGCCCCGAGTAAGGCGAATGGTTTCATAGTCGAACCGGGTTCGTAAGTGGCTTGGGTGGCATTGTTGTACTGTTTGGTCAGATAATCGTCGCCGGCGTATACGGCCTCGATGTCGCCGTTCTTCACGTTCGCACTGATGCCACCGATCTGCAGTCCGGCCGGAACGATGCCTGCCCCTCCCTTTGTGGGGCTCGCCACATCGAACATCGTGTCCTGCTTGGTTTTGTCGATGGTGGTGACGATGGTGTAGCCACCGGTGTCCAGGTCGTTTTTCGTAAAGGTCTTGCTGTTGGTCAGTTCCTCGCGTACCATCTGCAGAAGGTACCCCTGCGGCCCGGCGTACCAGTTCGGTTGTTGCCGCAGCGGCTGGGTGGAGGGCATGGTCTTGGCCTTGTCTGCGTCCGCGGGCGAGATGTAGTCCGCATCGCGCATGGCGTCGATGACTCTGGTGTAACGTTTCTGAGCCATCTGTGGGTTGATTGCGGGATCCCAGTTCGAAGGGGCGGGGATGATGCCGGCCAATAGCGCGGATTCAGGCGCGGTCAGATCCTTGGCGTCCTTGTTGAAGTAAACTTTGGACGCGGCTTGTATGCCGTAGGCGCCACGCCCAAGATAGATGGTGTTCATATAGTTGCACAGCACCTGATCCTTGCTTTGGGTCTTGTTGATCTTGAGCGCGAGAATGGCCTCGTGGACCTTGCCCGCATACGTATCAGTCTGGCCTAGGTAGTATCGCTCGGCATATTGCTGCGTGATGGTGGATGCGCCTTGCCTGGCACCTCCTGTGACGTTGTTGAGCAGTGCGCGCACGATGCCCTTCAGATCGATGCCTCTGTCTTGGTAGAACGTTCGGTTCTCCGAAGCTACGATCGACTCTCCGACGTATTTCGGCAGGGTTGAGCACTCTATGATGTCGCGGTTCTGTTCCGCGAAACTGCCCATCTGCGTGGTGCCGTCACTGTAGTAGACCGTGGTCTTCGCGGCCATCGCCATTTTTTCCGGTGGAGGCACCTCCGTAGTGGCGTAAAGATAGGCGAATGCCGCGACTCCCATCGCCAGCAAGGCCGCCAGTATGCCGAGCACCCATTTGAGTACCAGGTGCCGTCTTTTGCCGCCGCCGTTGCGGGGTCGCCTTCGTCTGTTGTTTGTGGCGTTTGACGTGTGTGATCCGCGACGAACGTATTTCTTGCCTGCAGTGTTTCGGCGCTCGCGGGTCCGTGCGGTCGGGGCGTTGCGTGGTGTTGATCCGTTCGCGCGGCCGCCATAAGGTGTATTGGAAGTGGCAGCTGAATCGGCGCGGCTGCGCCGAGAGCTTATGGCATTGGCCGAGCTGACCCGCCGACTGCGCGAGGTCTGCGCGTTTGCGATATGTGCTGGAATTTGCTGCCTTCTGGATACCATGCGTACTACCGTATCTATCCCCCCTGAAAAAATTCTTATTTTTCGAACGATTTCAAGCGATTATGCTTTGTGGTGAACTGTCTGGTTCCAAAGCGCTTCGTTGATGCCGAATTCAGTCGGTCGTATTCCTTTTCGACGCCGGTGTGTATGGATTGGGTGCCAGTGTGTGGTTTCTCGGCGCCGGTGTGTACCGATGCCTGGAACGTTTTGCGGTATGGCGGCACGTTTATCAGCATGTCAAGAAGGTTCATCGCATGTTGGAAGTACTTCAGGGTATCGCGGGAACGTTGTATGGCATGACCGGAAGGTCTTGGTATTTAGAGAGGTTCCTCTGCACGTCATGAATACTGCCGAACCTGATTAGCGTACTTTATCGTCCCCGGTTTTCGGCTCAGCTTTGGCAAGGTGATGGATGGTTGTGGGTGGTGGTGTCTCAGGGATGACGGGAACCATCTGGTTGGTTGATGTATTCATGTGCCACCCGTCGTGGCGTCGTAACGTAGGAACCTTGACGGACGGATCCGGTTGCGGACCGTGTCAAGTTGTGGCAAGTGACATCGAGTGCTTTACAATATGCAGTTTTTCGTGGTTTGCGCTAGAATAGAATGTTGGACATTAGTTAGATTCGTAAGAGGAGTCGCAATGAGCATTCGCGTGGCTGTGGCAGGTATAGGAAACTGTGCCTCGTCACTGATTCAAGGTGTGGAATATTACAAGGACACCAAGGACGATGAAAAGATTCCGGGCCTGATGCACAACAACTTCGGTGGCTATCGCGTCAGTGACATCGAGTTCGTGGCCGCTTTCGATGTCGACGCCAAGAAAGTGGGCAAGGACCTTTCCGAGGCCATCTGGGCTTCCGAGAACAACACCATCAAGTTCTCCGACGTACCGAACAAGGGCGTTGAGGTTATGCGCGGCCCCACCTATGACGGCTTGGGTGAGTATTACCGTCAGATGATCACCGAGTCCAGCGCCGAACCGGTGGATGTGGCCCAAGTCCTGCGTGACAAGAAGGTCGACGTGCTGATCAGCTACCTGCCGGTCGGTTCCGAAGAGGCCGACAAGGCTTACGCCCAGGCCGCGATGGATGCACATTGCGCTTTCGTCAACTGCCTTCCGGTGTTCATTGCCTCCGATCCCGAGTGGGCTCAGAAGTTCCGCGATGCCGGCGTGCCGATCGTGGGCGACGATATCAAGAGCCAGGTCGGTGCCACGATCACCCACCGCGTCATGGCTCGCTTGTTCGAGGACCGCGGTGTGCGTCTCGACCGCACCTACCAGCTCAACGTGGGTGGCAACATGGACTTCATGAACATGCTGCAGCGTTCGCGTCTGGAGTCGAAGAAGATCTCCAAGACCCGCGCCGTCACCTCCATCGTCCCCCATGAGATGGAAGACCACAACGTCCACATCGGACCTTCGGACTATGTGGCTTGGCTCGATGACCGCAAGTTCGCTTTCGTGCGTTTGGAAGGCACCACCTTCGGCGACGTCCCGCTGAACTTGGAATACAAGCTTGAAGTGTGGGATTCGCCGAACTCCGCCGGCATTGTCATCGACGCCCTGCGCGCCGCCAAGATCGCGCTCGACCGCGGCTTGGCCGGCCCGGTGCTTGCCCCGAGCTCCTACTTCATGAAGTCCCCTGCCGTGCAGCATGAGGATACCGAGGCCCGCGAACTGGTGGAGAAATTCATCAAAGGCGAGGTCGAGGCCAATGAGGACGAGCTCAACGCCGATGTGGCCGATGCCAAGAGCAACGGCAAGGACGTCTGGCACGCCTGAGGTCGCGAAGGTGTTTGCCGGTCGCGTCTACCGCCGATAGGTGGCATCATCGGACGGTGATGGTGCGCGGAGGTGCGGTAGTTGACCGTGCAGTGCGTTGGCGTTGTGCGGTGTGATTGGGATTGCCTATACGGTTGATTCTCTATTCGTGCCGTTTTCTGGTTCGCGTTTGCCGCTGCGATGAGATGGGCAACTCCCGCGGTTCACTGCTGATTGATGTGAACTGTGGGAGTTTGTTATATCACGATCATACTTCCGACATCCGGGTTTCAGCGTCTAGGTTTCCTGTTTTGTTTGTGTTTTGTGTTCGTGTTTCGGTTTCCTGTTTCCCGTTTTTGTGTCCGATTCATTTTCGTTCTTGAACACGCTTCATAATTGTTATGCAATTTTTCGTGTGCTCCGTGTGTTTCCGTGCCCCCTCTCGGCTTTTCGGAATCCCACACCCTTCTGATTATGCTCATCGTTTGCTTCTCATAGTCCCTTGGTCCTTCCCTCTATTCTGAGCGGACTTTCAAGCGAGCTCCGGCACGTGCTGATAGGACGTCCTTGGTTCTTTCCCATATTCTGTGTGGATGTTCGAGACTGTATTCCCATTTCCCTGTGTGATCTAGATTCCGATGCACCTTTTCGCCCACGGGCGGGTTCCGTATTCCTTCCTTTTCCGGTTCTTCGCATATCCTTCACGTCTTCTCGTTGGTCCCGACTTCGGTTTTCCAGTCCGTTAAACGGCCTTATGCATCGCATATCCATGCTTTCGCGGACTGTGGATGCTGGTTCCGTATCGTTTACTCGTGATTCCACTGGTTTCTTACTGGTGTTTTTCGGGTTCCGGTCGTCTCTATGAGAGTACGATTATTTTGACTTCTACGATTTGCAATTTGTGCCGTTTTTCGTCACTTTTGTAGCTATGGATTATTGTTGCCATATTTTGTTCCATTTTTTGGCATCTTTTGTAGCAATAAATCGCTGGCGTTGCGGCTTGTGCCGTTCTGGACGGTATCGAACCCCGTACCTTGTTGTGTAGGTCGGTTTCTTGTGGAACGGAATCAGAAGCTATCTAAGGAGTCATGTCGGGAGATCAGCAGTACTTTGCCATTCGGGACGACCTCCAATTGTGACGTGCCGTCTTGGGGACGTGTGGTGCTGGTGCGCGTTGGGCTAGGTGAGTGCTCGTATTCCAATGGCTCATACCAGAGGCGTTGGTACGGCTTTCGCAGCGGAACATGACGTATTGGTGCATGTGGGCTCAGACTTATGGTGTTGTGGTGTGCCGTATGGGGTTGCCGTCTTGGGGTGATCGGTGGGACGACCTTCCGTCTTGGGTGTGTTGGCTCTGTGCGGTTCCGTATTGAGGGCGCAGTGTTGGGTGTGTGATGCTGGGGCATGCCGTTCTGGAATTATGCAGCGTACCGGGCAAGCTTCTCTTATTCCTTTTCTGATGGTCGGCACGTGGGGTATACTGATTAAGCCTTCACGTGGCGTTACGTCGCCCAATCCCCCCAGGGCAGGAATGCAGCAAGGGTAAGCGGCCTCTGTCGGGTGCGTGAAGGTTTACTTTTTCAAACAATGATGATGGAAAGCTGCATTGTTTGTTTTGATTTTCTTTGCGTCTCACGGTGCAAGCCCATTTGAGTTGCTTATCGTGTGAAAATTGCACGCCTCTGGCTTCGGGGCTTGGATAATGAGCAGATACCTGGAACTTTCCGTGTGAGTCTATGCGCTTCGGTCCATGAGCGTTTCCGTCCGGGCAGCGTTTCTCCTCGGGCAGCGATGGGAAGTGTTTCCAGGGGTGGCTATGCGCTTCTGGTTTCGATAGAAACGAACTATGAGCAGGATGCGAAGATGTTTAGTGTGATGTCATATGCCTCTTGCTCAAGAGTCTGGTTCGAAGCTGACTTAATGAACCATGCTGATTTCGTATGCCTTCCAGCGCGGCCATTCCATGCGCCGGCGTTTGTGTGAGGTCGCCGGCTTCGGAGTCAGGCGATGCCCGGCATTTCCCATCTGAGTCCGTTCCGTTTGCCTGTCGGCACTCCTTGTATACAGTTTGAGTATGACCGACAACAACTTCGACCAAGGTGTTCAGCAGGATCCGACTTCCCTGTCCTCCAATCAGCTTGATGGCCCGTCTTCGGAGGTAGGTGCCGTGCCTCCCGCGCCCCCAGAACCGCCTGTTCGCGGTGATTCGGCCGCGGCTTTGTGGTCAGATGCCCCTGTGAATTCGAGCGGCGCCGTCCATGAACCGGTGTCGACCGGTGGTATGGCGGAGAACAATGAACCGGGCAGGCGCGTTATTCGTGTGACTTCGGAGTCTACGGAGACAAAAGGAAGGCGAAAGGCCGGCACGAAGAGGGCGCGGAATTCCGCTGTTCGCAAAAACGCTGGTTCTGTATCAACTCCCCCCGAAGGTGGACTTTCGTCGGTAGGGCGTCATGGTGCTGGCATTGCAGGCGCGAATGGATATTCGGGTTCGAGGCCGGACACGGTAGCGGTTCCAGATGGCTCAGAACAGAACGTTCAAGGACGAGCTTCGGACGCTTCCGACGAGATGGAGGAAGATTCGTATAGGTTGCAGACCGTGGACCCTTTGCTTAACCGGCCGCGCATATCAAGCATCGCACTCTGTGTGGTTCTGGCGATTGCATATTTCGCAGGTGCCGCAGGTGTGTACTGGGCTGGTGTGCATACGCCAAGAGGGCAGAACTATGATGATATGGTGTGGCTTGTCATGCGTTCGCACATACCGGTCTGGCTTTCCTCAGTTTCGGCGCTGTTGTCGCAGGAAGCCACGGTACTTGTTATCAGTATTGTGCTGGTTGCTGTGGCGTTCATAGTCATGATTGTGCGCAAACGTTGGTGGCTGATTGCGCAGGGGCTTGCATTCGGCGTAATCTGCTACGGCTTGTCGTGGTTGAAGCGTGTTCTGCCCCGTCCCATGTTGGTGCGTGTGCACTCGCAACCAAGCAACACCGCGCCTTCCGGTCATACCCTGCTTGCGGTGGCCGCAGTTGTGCTTTTGTTGATGGCCGTGCCTCGTGTCTGGCGTGCGCTGGTTGCCGTGATAGGAGCCACCTACGTGGTTTTGGTTGCGGTTTCGTTGGTGGCGGGACGGTGGCACAGACCCACTGATGTCGTGATGTCGGTACTTCTGGCTTGCGGGCTCGCCTTCGTGGCGATGGCGCTCACGCGGGCAACAGGCATGGACGAGCCGGGGAAACGGGCTTCGTCAGCGAGCATTCAGATTGTCGCCAGCGTGATGATCACTTTTGGGCTGCTGTTTGCTCTGTATGGCGCATTCGTGATTTGGAACATCATGCCTGGTCTTGATTACAGTGCTATGTGGGCTAACGACGGGGCATGCTCATCCACTGGAATTGGCATCGTCGCCCTTACCACGCTGTCATTCGGCCTGTTACTTGCCATGCGGCACATCACTGCGGCGCCGTTAAGCAAGATAGGTTTGATAGGTGCGCCTCCCGCACCGCCGTCGGGTGAGGAGCGCCAACGGTAGACAGCCGGTTCGATATTCGCGGAGCAATGTTCGCTGGCTGCCGTGTTCTTTTTGAACATGGCGCCTTTGCCACGAATGGAATCGATTCCTGCTGCTGATGCGGTGCATGGGTGTTTCACGTAAAACAACGTTGTTCGCTATTGGTTCGCGTGGCTCCATGCATCCGTCTCAGCGGGCGTCGGGACGTACCGTAAAGGTAGGCTCCCGGGTTTCAGTTGGTGTGAATTCCGTGATTGGTATCGATGCGGCATTCACATGCTCGACTTTGCTCCATTCAGGCCCCGTTTTCAATAAGGTGATGAAATCGGTGACGTCTTCGTCGCTGCCCTGTGCCTCCGTTTCCACCGACCCATCGGAGCGGTTGCGAACCCAGCCGGAGATGTGCAGGCTCCGCGCCTGTTTGACGACGTAATAACGGAAACCCACGCCTTGAACCCGTCCTGTGACGACGGCATGGATGCGTACGGCACCGGACTTATCCGCATGCAACTGTGCCTTTTGTATTGTCAATCCACTCTCCTCTATTCAAGTCGTACCTGTTTGATTTGCCCTACACCTCGGTTGAGGACTGGACTTAATCATTTTTGCTAGCTTCATACACGTCCATAAGCCGTTGCTGTAGTTGAGGGTTGACGGCGAACAAGTATAATCCGTGTACGCCTCTCTTGAGCAGTACATTGAGTTCGTCCTTGAGATTTTCTTCGGCAAAGTCCCCGAGGTCCTTGCGGCTGTTCGTGGCATTCTTGTTCTTACTGTTCTCCGGGTGGAACATCACTTTCCCGTCTTGATACTGTACGGATGGTCCGATAATAACTCCAGCGTAATTCAGATCGAATCCTTGGATGGTGTATGTGGAACCGACTTCATTAATGGTGTATGGTTTTTCAGCCCAAGCCTGATCCTTGTTGAGGCCCTTCCGGTGCGAGTGGGGGTCGGTGAGTTGGTAGTTCCATGGCTGGCAGAAGCATCGATCATGGGAGGTATTGTCGGTTCCGTCACCGCCACCAAGCCCCATGCGCCATGTGCCCGTCCCGTCCTGATGCAGTTCGACGTTCCAGTGCCCCGATGGGTCATTGGCGTTCTTATGCTTGCTTGTGTATTCCCAATCATAGGTGGCAAGCAGTCGGGAAAGCCCCTTGCCGTCACAGCCATCAGCCTTGATCTCCGCCTTCTTTTTTATCGCATCGAATAAATCCACAGGCGAATCAAATACACGGATGTCATATGGTTTGGAGCGGGTGTCGACTGAATCGTCTGCATGCCAAGCATGTTCATGACAGTCAGCCGGCAGTTCCCCAATGATTCCCTCGTCTGTAAATGCGTCTAACCAAGCGATGACTTCGGGGCTGGCATCGATTCGGAACTGCTGTTGTAGACGAATGTGCGAAACATCGACCGTCAAAGGCTTCGCATTGTTGTAATCGTCCAATTGAATTCGAGAAGGCTCATCGTCGTTTCCATTATTGGAAGGATTCGCCGCACTGTCGTCGGCTGGGGAAAGCAGTTTCTGGATTTTAGGGGAAAGACGTTGGCTGGATTGCAGGATCTGGTTGGGATCAAATACGGCGACCACGACTTTAGCGCGATTCAGCAGGTCGAATAGCTGTGATTTACCCGAATATGCCCGGTTTCCCTGTGTGAGCAGCAAGTGTGCTTCGTCCACGAGCAGGACGTCCGCCTTGTCAATTGGCTCGTTCAGCAGAGCGCGGTGTCGGTCGTTTTTCCTGCTGTGGCGATTGAGGAATTCGGTGGGCTTGAGCACAACGGTTCCGGACCGGTTCTGCAGGCCGAGCTTTGTGGCTATCTGATTGTAGACATGAATCTGTTCATCATGATTGACCAAGATGTATGCGGATATATCTTCTTTCGGGATTAGATTTCGCTGAGAGGCATGATCGCCGTCTTGATGTTTGTCATCGCTTTTCCACGCTGAGGCAGGGGAATGTATCAGTGGTGCATCTTCTTCTGGCAAGGTTTGGGTAAGAAGTCGGTAGAAAAGGTGGCTGAGCAACACGGTTTTGCCGGTTCCGGCAGCGCCTTGTACGAGGATGAGGTGTGAGTCAGCAGGGTTGGTTTTGTCGGTAGCTATTTGGTCTGGAGATTCCAAATGAAGTGCTGCGAATATTTCTGAAAGTATGATATTCTCGGCTTCTAGCTGCTCGTCACTCAACTTGTGGAAAGGTGAGGCTTTAAATAAAGCGGAATCGAGGATGATGCCCTCAGCGGGGAACAAACTGGGGTTTTTGCGGTGCAGATCGAGCCAAATGTCGGAAAATATCCTCTTGAATCGGTCGTGCGTATAGTAGTCACGCTGTGGATTGACCCGCTTGTTGACTGGTAGGGACACGTGGTCGACGCTCGACATGTAAAGCATGAGTTGATTCTCGATGTCCAACGTCAGTGACTTATTGAAATACGGATGGGTGATCACATATTGGGACATATTCCCGTGATTGTTGAAGAGTCTCCAATCGTCGCGGTTCTGAGGGTCGTTATAAAGATGCTCATAAGTGCGTTGGCTTATGTCGTTGGTCTCTCCGACATAAACACAGTATTCCGGTTCGCTGCGCTGGGAATGGGATTCCTCGGCATGAATGACATACACGGCGGGGTAATGTAAGAGAATGCGCAAATGGTATTCGGTCACATTCGAGGACTCAACTTGGCCGGTTTTCTGGTGGGTTTCCGTTTGCAAGGCCCTGGCGAAGATATCTTCGTCATACTTCTTTCCACCTTCTTCATACGGAAGGTCGATTATTATGGGGCTGTCGATGGAATCACTCATGAAGCTCATTATAGTGTTGTGGAGGTGTATAATCGCTCTATGATCAGTGAGTCCACGGTGCAGGCGTTGCGGGTGTTTCTTGACGAACGCGGTTGGGCCCAATACAACACGGTGGATGCTTTGGCGAAGTCCATCTGCATCGAAGCGGGGGAGTTACTTGAGTGCTTCCAGTGGTCGCCTGACGTCGAGAAGCCGGATCTTGAGCATGTCAAGGAGGAACTGGCCGACGTGCTGATTTACTGCAGTTCGATGGCTGACGCCTTGGGCTGCAGCATGGAGGACATCATCCTGTCCAAGCTGGCCAAGAACCGCGCCAAATATCCCGTGCAGGCGGTGCGTGGCGACTTCGCCGGTTACCGGAGACTGCATGATGGCAAAGCTAAGGACGGTTCGTCCCAGGACTGATTCCCTTGGCGCTTGTGTGCACATGCGTTACCGCTGCTTCATGGGAAACACGTTGATTGTCTTGGACCACCATCCTATGGTCTCGCTCCAGCTTTCCTTTTCTCTATTCGCTGTATGTGGGCGATTGGCCTGAACGTGCTTTCAAACCGATGAATGCGGTGAGGCGAGGAAGCGGATTGGATGGTATGAATCAACACAAGCTGCGACTCCAAGCGAACCCGTGGCTGGGCTCGGCCTTGCCACATTGGGCATAAAGGATCAGGGACTTCGCAAGGATGGAAGGTGGATTGCAAAAGCTCATAATGCAATGAAGCCTATTCATGGAGTCGTGCGGCCGGTCTGGGGCGAGTCCGGGGCGGAGTCCGCTTGTCCGAGACCACTTTCGGGAAGTGTTTTCGCGACTTGCGCCGGTGTCGTTTCATGACCAGGCTTTTAGGCAGTATCATGGAGTCGCTACGATGTGGACGCGCTATGCGTGAAGGACAAAAAGCAAGGTGTTGACCTTATTTTGCATACGCACGGTGAACATGTCGTGCGGATGCGTGGGGATTCGCCGGATGGGTTTTAGGTTGCCCGGAAGTCGGGGTCTCAGCCTGCTGGACAGCTCATGGTTCGATATGAGTATCAATAGCCAAGCGCGTAGCCGATAGGACGATTGAAAGACCGTTGCTAGGTTTGCAAGTCGTTGTATGCGTCAACAGCAAAAGGAGAAAGAGCAAATGGCAAGGAAAATAATCCTGGATTCCGACCCGGGGCATGATGACGCGGTCGCCATCTTGCTGGCAGTGGGCAACCCCGACATAGATTTACTGGGTGTCACCACAGTCGGTGGCAACCAGAGCCTTGATAAAGTCACCTACAATGCGCGTGCGGTCCTTGAAAAAGCCCACGCGACGGATGTCCCCGTGCATGCCGGTTGCGACAGACCTCTCGTGCGCAAGCAGGAGGTGGCCGCCTCTATCCACGGCGAGACTGGTTTGGATGGCGTAGAGCTTCCTGACCCCACTCGTCCGCTTGATAAGGGACACGCCGTCAATTGGCTCATCGACACGATTATGGCGGCTGAACCCAAAACCATCACCTTGGTACCGACGGGCCCGTTGACCAATATCGCTATGGCTGTGCGTTTGGAGCCGCGCATCGTCGATCGCGTCAAGGAAGTGGTCCTGATGGGAGGCGGCTACCACACCGGCAACTGGAGCGCGGTGTCGGAGTTCAACATCAAGGTTGATCCTGAGGCGGCCCATATCGTTTTCAACGAACCTTGGCCGGTGACGATGGTCGGTTTGGATCTGACCCATCAGGCCCTGTGCACACCTGAAGTCCAGCACCGCATCGACGATTTGGGCACCGATCTGGCCCACTTTGTCAGCGGCCTTATGGATTTCTTCCGTAAAAGCTACCAAAATAATCAGGACTTCATCGATCCGCCTGTGCACGATCCTTGCACTGTTGCCTACCTCATTGACCCAAGTGTCGTGCAGACTCGTCGTTGCCCTGTGAACATCGAGCTGCACGGTGATCTGACGTTGGGCATGACCGTTGCCGATTTGCGTGGTCCGGAGCCTTCTGCTGAGGAATGCCACACCCAGGTCGCCACCAAGCTTGACTTTGGCAAGTTCTGGAATCTTGTCACGGACGCCATCAAAAGGATTGGGTGAATGCAATGAGTGAAGTTTCCGGTAAAAAAATAATGAATGAGGGCGGTAAGTCAATCGTCGCTTTGATGACGGCTCTGATGGCTGCCATCTTTGCTTTCCAGCTCAACGCCTCCATGCTTTCGCCGGCGTTGGCCACCATGCAGAACGAGCTGCACACCGACAGCTCGCAAATCGGCTTGACGCAGACGGTGTTCTTCACGGCCTGCGCCGTCTTTTCGCTCTTTCTGCCCCGTTTGGGGGATTTGGCGGGGCGTAAGAAAGTCCTGCTCGGTATGTTGATTTTGACCGCGGCCGGATGCGTTGTTTCCGCGCTCGCGGTAAACGTTCCGATGTTGATGGTCGGGCGCGTGATACAGGGGGTCGCCGGTCCCATTGTTCCTATGACGCTGATCATGCTCCATAACAGGGTTACTGACGATACGCGCTATGCCAAGCTCATGTCCATTCTGACAGCGGTCAACGGCGGAATCGGCGGGGTGGACGCCATTCTCGGTGGCTGGTTGGCCGGAACATTCGGTTTCCGTTCCGTGTTCTGGTTCATGGTGGTCATAGCAGTCATCGCCATCGTGCTGGTGCTCGTCTTCGCCGATGAGAGTCATGCGGCTGAAACCCCGCGCATGGATTGGCCTGGTGTGTTTTCTCTGTGTGTGGCTTTTCTTATGGCCTACCTTGCCATCAATGAGATTGAAAAGCTCGTCAAGGCCAATTGGCTGGTGGTCGTTGGAGAAATCGTGGTCGCGGCGGTCTTTTTCGTGGTCTTTTGGCAGATTGAAAAGAGAGCCAAGGCACCTATGGTCACCACCCATTATCTCAAGCAGCGCCGCACTTGGGGCCTGCTGCTGACCACTTTGCTGACCATGACCGGCGTTTTTGCAATCATGAATGGCATCGTTCCGGCTTTAGCTCAAGACGCGAAGTTCGGTGTGGGAATGAGCGCCAGCGTTGTTTCCTTCGCTACGCTCACCCCATACGCGCTCATCGGATTGGCGTTCGGTCCGGTCGCCGGCGTTCTGGCATCCAAGTTCGGTTATCATAAGGTTCTGCGTGCCGGTCTGCTTGTCACGGTCATCGGTCTTCTGTTCGGCATTTACGTGTGTAAGGTGCCTAGCATCTGGGCTTTGGTGGTTCTGTCCGTTTTGTTGGGTGTCTCCTATGCGGGTACGGTCAACATCATGCTCAATGGTTTGGGCGTTGTGCTTTCTCCTGCCGATAATACAGGTTACCTGCCAGGACTCAATGCCGGTGGCTTCAATCTTGGTTCAGGGTTAAGCTATGCCGTCCTCTATGCCATTATGAACGCCTTCAGCACACCTACAAACGGCACCGTCGGATACATGGCGAGCATGGTAGGTGCCGTGGTCCTCTTGGCGTTGGCGTATATGGCGTCGTTGCTCATCCCGTTGCATGGTGATGACTGACGGTGGTTGAAATCGGTTAGTCCATGTCATCGTTAGATGCCTTTCTTATGGTCGGGAAGTCTATAAGAAAGGCATCTTGGTATGTGGATGCATCACTTCTTTATTTTAGTACCGTCCGAGGTGCAATGACATGATCCACTTTGGTCTGAAGATTGGACGCTTCTTTTTCGTGTCATTGAGTTTTCTGCGCTTACATTTTTGAAGGCATCGGATTGCCGTTAATTTGATATATTGACGGAATCGACGTGCATCGATGGTTCAAATCTACGTTTTGAATGCCGTATGCAGTTCCATATGTGATTTAGAATTCATGATTCGGAAGCGAATAACGCAAGATCCGACTGCCATGACATCCACTAGTTGAGTGGATGTCATGGCAGTCGGATCTTACATGTGACGAGAGTCATATAAGCCGGTCAGTTTTAAGCCTGGCCCGGCCTCAACTAGTTCTTGGCCTCGTTAACCGCATCCTTGGCTTTATCAGCGGCTTCCTTTCCCTTTTCGCTCGCCTGATCAGCAGCTTTTTGGGATTGGTCTTTCACGTTCCCTGCCATATCAGCGGCCTTGTCAGCCAGGTTGTGAGCAGCCTCGGTCGCGGAATTCGCCGCTTTTTGAGCGCCATCCTCGACCTTGTGGGCAAGTTTTGTAGCTTCGTTCTTGATGTCCATGTCATGGTCCTTTCCAAGGTGATGTATTAGACTATCTCAGCATACATCTTTATGCGTAAATTTGGTAAATTCCGCTGGTTGCTACCTTTTGGGAAAACAGGAATAATTGTCTTCAGGTCACGAGTCTTGTTTATGTTTATTTTTTCCTACTATTTCAACGATTCTGTCTATTTTTCCTGTGATTGCTTCGGTCAGCAGCAACGTTCTGGGGCTACATGATATGTTTTAGGAACTGAAAATATCAGACGTGTTTCATAATCGTCGTCCCGTCAGCGGCACCCTCTATGGCTACTAAATACATGATAATTTACACATTCGTATGATTGATGGACTACGGTGTCTGTTCCCATAACTCTGATCAGTCGGCTGTACCTTCGGCTGTTTGAGTTGTCGTTTGCTGTGTGTTCAGCGATGATTTTGTTCTAGGTGTTGTCTTGGCCCTTGGCTCTCAATCCTCGATTCTATAGCTGGAAGTGAGGGATAAGGAGGTCGCACAAATCATCGGGGTGCTAGAGGCAATCTGATGCGGTGCCTACTAATAGGTCCGGTCAGGCAGTATCGTCCTAATGATTCGCGATGGTGAATGCATACAGGCATTCCGGGTGCTTACCTACGGTTGATGCCGAGACTGTCGCGGCTGCCGAGATGGGGGTCGTGCGCCAAACGGAATACCAGGTCCGCAATGGAACGCCGTGCTACGTCATGCCCTCCAAACGGTTCGCCTTTATGGGTCACTTGGTAATCGTCGGCTGGGCCGTTGTCGAACCAACCTGGCCGGATGACGGTATAGTTCAGGTCAGAGGCTTCGATAATGTCCGCTGCCTGACGGTAGGGGAGCAGCATCGGATTGTGGGAGAGGTTGCCTTCCACGCCGACGGATGCCGGTATCTCGTCGTAGATGCCCATTGAGCTGATGAAAAGCAGCCGTTGCACTCCTGCTTCGTCCATGGTGTTTACCAAAGCGCGTGCCATTGCCGGCAGGTCTCCGGACAGCGCGGCGAAAACTGCATCCTGGCCCTGCAGGATGCCATGCAATGAGGCCGGATCGGTAACGTCAGCGACGACGACTTGCTCACGCCGGGGGTCTATCGTCAAGGACGAGGGGAAGCTTCTGGCGACGAGAGTAAGGAAGTCGTTTCCGTTGTCGAGGAAGTAGGTGCGGGTGATTGTTCCGATTGATCCTGTGGCACCGATGATTGCAATATGCATGGTTGTCCTTTCGAACGATTGCCCTTTCGAACGATTGCCCTTTTATGAGTGGTTGCCTTTGTATAGTAGAAAAGAAGTATAGAGGTTTACAGTTAGTGGAAGGGAAGTTCCGTCATGCCTTCGAGTCAATTAGCTGAACCGTCGGGAAATAGAGAGTCCGAATGGACAACGGTTGAAGGGGAGAATACATATACGGTGCGTGAGGTGGCGCAAAAAGAAGGCATATCGACATACGCCGTGCGCTACTACGATAATCACGGTCTCATCCCTTTCGCGAAGCGCGATGAGCACAACAACCGTGTTTTCGACGAACGTGATCTGCAATGGGTCCATTTGATCACGTGTCTACGGCAGACCGGCATGCCAATTGGAGAGGTCAAGCATTACTTCGAACTTGTACTCCGGGGAGATTTGACCATTCCCGAACGTTATCAGATCATGCTCGATCAGCAGCGGCGCACGGTCGAGCAGCTTGAAGAGCTCAACCGCCACTTGGTCACGATCAATAAGAAAGTGGCGCATTACGCTGATGTCCTCATCAGCCATAGTGCAGACAGTTACGTCCCTGCTGACGCTGCGAAAAAGCGTAAGTGAGAATGACGAAGATTTGCATTAGAGTAACTCTAATGCTTTACATTTAATGGTATTGATGGTTGGCTGACATCCACGTTATGGAGTGATGCATTTCTTCACATGTAGCTCAGAAAGCCAATCGTCCAAGTAATTTAGTGAAAGGAGCGGTGTATGACCGCAGAGACAATGAAAGCTGCAGTGTTCATGGGGCCAGGAAGGATCGAGGTGCAGGACGTTCCCAAGCCGGTCATCGAACAGCCGACCGATGCCATCGTGCGTATCCTGCGCGCTTGCGTGTGCGGCTCCGATTTGTGGTGGTATCGTGGACTTTCCCATCGCGATACCGGCACCACGACCGGGCATGAGGCCATCGGCATCGTCGAATCGGTAGGTAGTGGCGTCAATGATGCGGCAGCTCGTGATGGTGCCGAGCCTATTCATCCAGGTGACTTCGTGGTTGTTCCATTCACTGCCGGCTGTGGGCATTGCCCGGCATGCCGTGCTGGTTTCGATGCAAACTGCATGAACCCGGACGCGACGGGCAAGAGGGGTTACCAAGCGCAATACTTACGTTATCCGCACGCCGATTGGGGGCTCGTCAAAGTGCCCGGCAAGCCTGAAGGGTATACGGATGATCAGCTTGATTCGCTGCTTGCGCTATCTGATGTGATGGCCACGGGCTACCATGCTGCAGCCTCCGCTGAGGTCGCTGAAGGCGATACGGTCGTAGTGATGGGTGATGGTGCTGTCGGCTTGTGTGGCGTGATCGCCTCGAAGCTGCGCGGCGCCAAGCGCATCATCGCTATGAGCCGTCATGCGGACCGTCAGGCGCTTGCCAAAGAGTTCGGTGCCACTGACATCGTGCCGGATCGTGGTGATGATGCCGTGAAGGCGGTGCATAAGCTTTTGGGCGTGGATGAAGGTAAAAGCGCCGGTGCAGATGCGGTGCTTGAATGTGTGGGTACGGAGCTCTCGTTCGACACCGCTGTGAAGGTGGCCCGTCCTGGAGCGGTTGTAGGGCGTGTCGGCATCCCGCAGTCCAGCCAGGTGGATCTCGATCCGCTCTACTGGCGTAATGTGGGCATGTGCGGGGGCATTGCCAATGTGACCACCTATGATCGTGGGCTACTGCTCGATGCCGTGCTTGAGGGACGCATTAACCCCGGCAGGGTCTTCACCAAGCGCTTCGACCTGGAGCATGCGGCGGATGCGTATGCAGCCATGGATAAACGTGAATCCATAAAGTCGCTGATTATGATGTGAAGTCGTAACTGATGCGGAACGGAGTTTTGTCGGCTTCGCCCCGCATCACTGTGAATGCTGATTTTTCGCTTCAAAACTGAGCATGGTCCACGGAACTGAATTACACTCGTTCGTGATGGTGCGTCAATGTAATTCTCTACAGAAACAGTATTGTGAGTTTTACTGTGTTTTCGGTAGTTGTAGTGGGTTTATTACTGTGCAGGTGATGTAAATCGTAGGATTTCAGTTCCCGTAGAAATTTGATGTTTGAGCGATACTTTTCTTGTTCAATATTCGGTAAGCGAGTATGGATTTAGGAAAGAATGTTGCGCTTTCGGGTCTGCAATCATTGAAGATGCTGCTTCATAGTGATTAAGAGAACATTATAGAGCTTAGGTATGCGTCATATCGACATGGTCATAATCGTGAATATTCCGAATGAGTTAATATACAAAAGGTATTTATTTCAACGAATAGTCTGCAATGTTAAAGACTTATTCTCAATGAGAAAGGCGTTACGTTGATTTGGTCAATTATAGAGTCGATAAGTTCATTGATTTCGGCAGCTAGCATCGTTTCTGTTGCTTATAACTTTCGATTACAACGCCATAGAGATGCCAACATACTTTCTGCGGTCCCTGTTATAGGTACTGACAAGAAACAGCATGGTGTTCTACTGGAGAATTCGGGTGATACGTCTGTGCATAGGGTTCAGATGAGGATCTGCGGGAAATGGGATTGGGATCAGGCCGTGTCAACTGTGGATTTGGTCTTGCCGGAAAAAAGAGGAAATTTCTCCTGTTGGGCCAACATTGCGACAGGCCAGTGGTATGTAGATGGAACCGCCTCGCCAGGGCCTAACAAGTTTTATGCGCAACTTTATCTTTCTCGTTTTGACCGTAGAAAAAATGAATGCACCCCGATTTTCAGTGATGCGTCGAATTCTGTCTTTTACGTTAGTGAATTAGTTTATAGTGATTCGAGGGGAAACCGTTGGTTAAGAAAGGCTGAGAAAGATAATAAGTTGTGCTTGGGGAGTGCGAAGAAAGTGTCCAAAAATTATATGCTTAATGATTCAAAGTAAGCAAAATAGACGATTTACTGTTTTATGCGAATCGTTGTCGGCGAAACTTATTGAAGTCGAATGTTAAAGTCTTTTTGTCTGGCTGCCGCTATTAGTTTTGCAGGGAATACTTTTTAGGCAATATCGTCTTATTCCTTTCTGGTTCTGATTAAGTCTGTTTCCTTACCATCATCGGCCCCTTCCGTGATGTTACCTAAATTGTTACCTAACCATGGTTTATTATGACGTTTTTTGACGTCCCGTGGCAAACGGGAGGGGCAAGGCGAGCCGCGTATGAACACTACTGCGGCAAAGGAAAAGCCGGGATTTCAAGGATTGAGGGAAACACGCGCAAACACACGCCAGTGGAGCTGATGGTAATCGAAACCACGACCTCTTCGATGCGAACGAAGCGCTCTACCAACTGAGCTACAGCCCCATTGTCTCTTCAGACAACATTACATAGTGTAGCGTAACCGCCATATAAGTGCAATTTGCAAGGGTGTGTTTCGTGTCTTTTGGGTATATCGTATCTTTCGCGCGTCTCAATCGTGATTCACATGGTTTAGTGGCGGCCTTTCACTTCGGGTGCGATCGTGGTGCTCCCACTTCGGGTACGGGCATCGCGATTTTCCCGATCCTACTTTCCCGCGCGTCCCAAGATCTTCGGGCCATGTGAAGCGTGTGCCAATGCTTGCAAACTGTAGCATGTTCGCGCTAACATGAGAATGCGTAGAGACCGTGATGGTCGATGGGTGACCTCTATGGCACGCGACGAAAGGAATCGATATGGCGACGTTAGCGGATTTTGGGCCGGAAGTAAGGGCTGAAGTCAAACAGGTACGTGAACAGGTGGCTACTCTTCATGAGCAGCTGATCAAATGGAATTTGGTGGTATGGACGGCGGGTAATGTCTCACAACGTCTGCATACCGCGGATTTGATGGTGATCAAGCCCTCGGGCGTGCGCTATGAGTACCTTACTCCTGCTTCGATGGTGGTGACCGATTTGGAGGGGAATCTGGTTGACGGCACTGAAGCCCCCAGTTCGGACACCGCTTCCCATGCCTATATCTACCGAAACATGCCTGGCGTTTATGGTGTGGTGCACACCCATTCCACGTATGCTACAGCTTGGGCTGCGGCTGGCCGCGACATTCCCTGCGGCCTGACGATGATGGGTGACGAGTTCGGTGGCCCCGTTCCGGTGGGGCCGTTCAGACTCATCGGAAGCGAGGAGATCGGCAAGGGCGTGGTGGAGACTTTGAGGAAGTACCCCCATTCTCCTGCGGTACTCATGCGGAACCATGGGCCGTTCACCATCGGCAAGGACGCCGAGGCTGCGGTCAAGGCCGCCGCGATGACCGAGGAGGTGGCGCACACGATGTGGGCCGCCGAGCAGCTGGGCGGTGCCATGGAGATTGCCCCGGAGGACATAGCCAAGCTCAACGATCGCTATACCAACGTGTATGGTCAGCACTGAGCGTCGTGCACCGGTGGGTATCGGTGTGAATTGAAGAGGGTCGGATCTGTTGGGATCCGACCCTCTTGGTTGTCCGCACCTATCCAGTTGATGTGTTTTGGTCTCCGATGCGGTTTGTTTGCCTCGGCGGTGTCCGGGCTGCGCTATTCGTGTATTTCACATGTATCCGTAGCTGCCTGGATGAGCATGACCGTTCATTTCTGACATGTTTGCATGTTCATGTCCGCCTGCGCTTCACGCGAAGTCCGCTGGTGTGGAGCGCGGGCGGACGTCGTTGGATTCGCAGGGCGCGAGCATTCGTCCGTCCAGCTCTGTCCTGCCTCAGTGTGAGTCGGATCCAGCCTCGCGTTACTGCAAAATTGCGAAACCGCCGTCGAAGCTGAGTTTTCCGGCTACTCCCATCGCAAGCTGCAGGAAGCCCATGGCTTCGAGCTCGCGAGCGCGTTTGAGGCTGCCCGCGTCGATGGCGTTGAGCCCTGCTTTCTTGATGACGTTGGCGAGTTCGGACTTGGCATCCTTGCTATCGCCGGCGATAAGTACGGTCGCCTGGTTCGGACCGACCTTCTTTGATGAGAGGTTTCCCGCAAACATCGTGTTGAACGCCTTCAATACTTGGGAGTCCGGCAACTTCGTCTGGAGCTCCGCTGCTGCCGAGCTATCTGCCGCAGGCAGCAGCGAGTCCATAGTGTTGAAATCCACGGGATTGGTGATGTCCACCACGATGCGACCCTTGAACTGATCCGAGAAGGTGCCGGTGATGGCCGTCAAGGCTGGGTAGGGGACGGCGAGGATTACGATGCTTCCTTCGATGGTGGTGCTTGGTGTGGTTTTGCTGTCTAATATCTGCACCTGCCAATCGGCATCCTCGAAGATGCCCATGATTGCGGTTCCCATGTTGCCTTTGCCGAAGATTGTCGCTGTTGTCATCGTGCTCTCCATAACTTCTGCTGTGTTCTTCACTGTCCGCGATATGCGGACCTTATTGTGGTTGTTTAATTATCTGTCGCGAGAATGGGCTCGCCGTACCTCGACAGCTAACATAAGGTTAGCACTAAAATAATGTTAGTGTCAAATCGATATTTCGTGTACTATAGAATGCGGTGTTTGTTACCGGGACTGTTGAATGGGTGTAATGCGCAGGGTTGGTCTATGGAGGTGGATGAAGTGATGAGCCAGACGGCGAATGTGAAGTATGATGTGTTCTCGTCGCAGTGCCCTTCCCGGGCTCTGCTTAATGATGTGACAAGTAGGTGGAGCATTCTTGTCCTTACCGCACTACGAGAAAATGACGCCCGCTTTTCCCAGATTCGTCGCAAGGTTGACGGCATCAGCGACCGCATGCTTTCGTATACGTTGAGTCTTCTTGTTGAGGATAAGTTGGTCGAGAATAAGTCCGAAGGCCGCAGTTCGCTCTACTCGCTCACCGACGCCGGCCGTATCGTTGCTGATAAGAGTCTTGACATGATTCAGTCGCTATACAGTGCGTTGGACTGCATAGCGTGATTACCGTCCGTCTGCCTCTTATCCGAGCCTTTGCTTCGAATGAGCATTTTGATTGGTGGGCTACGGATTGGGCTTGGTGGGATTCGCTGACTGATACGGATCATGTGCTCCGTCCTGGACCGATCTGTTCGTTGCGGTCGTTGAATGTCTGTGAGCAAAGCGGACTCGTCAACGGGTGCCAAACGAGTGGATAATCGGCAATGAGCGTCCGCATTGAAGAGTCGGTTCTCCGGGATGTGTCTTCTTGGAGGAGCCGTCTCACGGTTCGACTGCGGTAGGGGCGTTTATAAGTCCGTGACCACCAAGTATGTCATTTCAAGTGGGCCATGCACGCCTACCACCAGCACCATTTCGATATCACCCGTGCTTGAGGTACCGGTAATGAAGTTGATGTTGGATGTGGCCAAGCGGCCGGACTTGATGTCCTGATCGTAATGATCCATCGCCTGCCGCGTACGCGGCACTATCCGCGATTTACGGATAATCGAGAGGTAATGGACGGGCAGGAAATGGAAGGCACGCCCTTGGCCAGGTGTCGTAGCCGCAGTGATGGTGCAGCTTTCCGCACACAGGTAATCCGCAAACCCGATGGCGGCCTGGGCGTGGGAAGCGGTTGCGATATTGCTGTCGCGATCCGCATCCGGCAGCCAGTAGGTGGGTTTGGGGTCAAGTCCGTCACGCCAGCTTTCCAGACCGAATGCCGCGAACTCGTCGTCGTTCGTCGGCAGCATGAGTCTGCCGTCCGAGTTCCGCTTCACAAACGTATCCAACGTGTCGGTGAGATTCGTAGTCGTGCAAGTCTGGAAATCCACATGCACCGCAGGGGCGTTTCTGCGCGCGATTTCGAGCAGCTCGTCCTGTGAATGGCCGGACATGTTCGATTCGGGCAGATCGTTGATGGGTTCCAATGGGTGATTTTGCAGCTGGTGCCTTGGTCGCCCGCTTTTTTGCGCCAGATAGTCGAGGAATGCTTCGCGGTCGGTCATTTGTTGTGCTTCCTTCCCTCATCCGAGGCGTCGTGCGCGCCATGCTGCGCCTGCGGATTCATTTCCGCATGCACCAAGTCGGGCACCCGTTCGCCATAGGTCTCATCCTCAATCGACCCCAACGAGGTCGGCACCGTGTCGGCGCTGAGGGGTTCGGTTTTTTCGTGGTCGGCGCGACGCGACGACACGGAATTGTCGAAAGCGCCGAAAGGCGCGGTCGCGTCTTCTTCACGATTCACCGTACCGGTCCCGGCGATGGTGGCGTTTGGGTTGCTGGAGAGTATTCCCGATTGGAGTTTGGAGAATTCCTCCGGCGACCCTTGCGACTTTTTTCGCTTGGCGAACCAGGTGCGGAAGTTGTCGGAGTGCTTCGGAGGTTGCGGAAGGTCGCGGACCTTCGTCCAGCCACCGAAGACGAGTGGCATCCATTCCTCATGTTTGCCGGTGGTGTTGAGGTTCCGCGCCGTATCGGGAGTACGCCTGGTCTCGCCGTCATCGTCTTTGCTCTTATGGCCCTTCCTGGCGATGGGGTCGGTCGCTATATGGTCCATGGCGAGCGCCGTGCGGAACAATGATGAATGTCCGGTGCCAATACCGACCACTTTCATGGTCATGTCAGCGATGGCGTTGGCCATGTGGTTGTCGTTCATCTCTATCTTGCGGTGTTTGAGCAGCAGCTCGTGCAGAGGAATCTTGACCGGACAGGTAGCCGTGCAGGCGGAGCACAGACTGCAGGCATATGGCAGGTCGTGAAAGTCGCCATAATCGCCCTGTAGTATCGGTGAAAGCACCGCACCCACCGGTCCCGGGTAGATCGAACCGTAACCCTTGCCTCCGATGTGCCGGTATATCGGGCAGACGTTGAGACAGGAAGCGCAACGTATGCATTGCAATATCGGTTCGAAGTCCGTGCCCAGCGCGTTGCTTCTGCCGTTGTCGACGATGACTACGTAGAAGTCTTCGGGTCCGTCGGTCTCGTCGGGCATCTTCGGTGAAGTGAACGTGCAGTATGAGGTGAGTTTGCTTCCCACCGCGCTGCGTACGAGCATGTTGTCCATCGTCTCGGCCTCTTTGAGGCTCGGCACGATGCGTTCCATGCCCATGACCACCACTTGGGTCTTGGGTATCGCCATGGAAAGGTCGGCGTTGCCTTCGTTGGTCACGATGTTGACCATCCCGGTGTCGGCCACGGCGAAGTTGCATCCGGTGATGGACATGTCGGCCTCGAGGAAGCGTTCGCGCAGCACCTCGCGGCTGAACCTGGCTTCGTTCTGCGGGTCGTTGTCGCCGTCATATCCAAGCTTGTCGTGGAATACTTTCTGCACACGGTCGCGGTCCTTGTCGATTGCCGGGAACACAAGGTGCGTGGGCTCGTCCCAGTTGTCCTCCTCGAGGATGAATTCTGCGAGGTCGGTCTCGGTCACCTCCAAGCCCGGAATCTTCAACAAGGCGGGATCCAGCCCTATTTCGGAGGTGACCATCGACTTGGATTTCACCACATGCCTGGCCTGTTTGCGCTTGGCCAGGTCCACGATGAAGTCTCGGGCCTCCACATCGGTTTGGGCGAAGAACACGTGTCCGCCGCGTCGCTCCACATTGTCACTAAACTCTTCCAAATAGTCCGGCAGGTAACGGATTGCGTGCTGGCGAATTTGTTCGCCTAGGTCGCGCCAGCCTTCCCAATTGCCGAGTTCAGCACGGGCCGTCTCGCGTTTGACCCATTGGGCGTCCTGGGCTTTGGCTACGGCGCGTTGTCCGAAAGTGTCTTTTTCCGATTTCGCGACCCGCTCGTCGAAGTCGAGTTCGTTATCGCGAATCATCGTTCCGGTTTTCAGTCCGGTGCGGTGGAACATAGTGTCATCGGTAAACTGTGTCTTACTCATACCAGTGTCTCTTCCTCAATATTGGATTTCACGAGATATTCGCGGTCGAGTTCGGCGCGTTCTTGCTCATCTACAAAACGCACGCGGTCCATGTCGACGTTGCTGTTGAGTACCTCGGCCAAGTGCATGATCGTGATGGCTTTGCCTTCGCGGTTGAATCGCCCTCCTATATTCATCAGGCAGCCAGGATCGCAGGAAATGAGTATGTCGGCGCCTGTGCTTTCGACGTCAGCCACTTTTTCATCGACCATCTGTCGTGAGACCTGTGGAACCTTCATCGAGAACATTCCGCCGAATCCGCAGCAGTTCTCTATGTGTGGCAATGCAATGACATTCAGTCCTTTGACGTGTTCCATCAGTATGAACGGGCTTTCCCTTTCGCCCAGCAGCCGTGTCATGTGGCAGGAGCGGTGGTATGTGGCGTTGGCGTGCAGCTCGGCTCCGGCGTCGAGTACACCCAGTATGCGGTACATGAATTGCGAAAACTCGTAGACCTTGCCTGCTAGAACATGGGCTTTGACTTTGTATTCAGGGTCGTCGCCTAGGTGGAACTGCAACTCCTTGAGCATGTTTACGCACGAACCCGCTGGACCCACGATATAGTCCGTATCCTTGCTGAGTAGCGCATCCACCTCATTGCGCATGGTTTGCGTCGATTCCTTCACATACCCACTGTTGTATGTGATTTGTCCGCAGCAGATTTGCTGTTTGGGCATATAGGTTTCACAGCCGAATCGCTCAAGGACTTCCACCATTGCCTTCCCGACGTTGGGAAACACCAAGTCGACCAAACATGTGGAGAATATTGTTACTTTCATGTTCGCCTCTCTGCACATCGCTGTATCAAATTGAACTTATATATAACGATATACGTAAACGTTGACTGGGGTGCCGCAACACGCTAAAAAACCCATAATTGTCGAAAAGTTGATAATCGTGATAATGGTCAGATATATCGTTATACATACAGTAACTACATTAACTTTTGAATAAGAACCGACGATGGTGTTAGACGAGATGCAGCGGACCCGCCAGCATATACATTAACTTTTGAATAAGAACCGACGATGGTGTTGGAATCATGCGAAATGAGAAACCAAAAGCTGAACGGTTCGATTCATGATAAGCGGGCTATGAGTCAGAATTGATTATTGGCAAGAATAGTTACATGGTTGCCATAATCATCTCGATAGTCATTATCTTTAGTCGTGTGGCCGGCCTACATGGACAGTGTCGGTGGTTTTAAACGGATATGGAAAATCGATTTCAATGGGCAGTCATGGTTCTAAGTCGGATGGTATGACGGGCGGGTGTAGAACAAGTCTGGGTATGTTCCAGGAATCTGAGACAGGACTCTACGCGAAGCAATGCCATCGATGACAGTTCGTTTGTTGTGAAGTGGTTCATAAGGTTCGCGAACTTGGAGACGTTGAGATTGTGACTGACGACTTTTTCTTGTGGCCTTGCGGTAAGAGACTGTAGTAGGCAACATCGATTGAGCCGCGATAATGGGGGAGATGTTCGTCAATCGGTGACCGATGGTTTCGGTCAGGATGTTCGTGTTGATTTCGCCGATGTTCCATTTGCTGTAAAAACGAAAAAACATAAAGTCATTGATGGTTGGACATCATCCGGCGGCAGCTTACGTACGTTATGGGGAATTTCTATTTTTCCCCGATTTTCGCCTTCAACAGCCCGATGGCAGTCGGAAGCAGTGAAATGAGGAGAATCGCCACGATGACCAGTTCGAAGTTGTCCTGCACCACCTTGATGCCGCCGAAGAAGTAGCCCAACAGCGTGAACAACGATGACCACACCAATCCGCCGAGTATGGAGAACGGCGTGAACCGGCTCCAGCGCATTCCGGAAAGTCCTGAGATGAAGGGCATGAAGGTGCGGACGAACGGGAAGAAGCGACCCAGAAACACCGCCAACGGTCCCCATTTTTCTATCATGTGTTCGGTCTTCGCGAGGCGCTCGGGCGTCATGGCCTTGACCTTTCCCGAAGCGATGATTCTGCGGCCGAAGAAGTGGCCGATGAAATAGTTGCATTGGTCGCCGATGATTGGGGCCAGCATCACGACGGGCAATAGGGCGGCGATCGGAAGAGCGGCTTTGCCTGTCGCCGCATCCGGCGCGGCGAAGAAGCCGGCAGCGAAGAGCAGAGAATCGCCTGGCAGGAACGGGAACACGACGACACCGGTTTCAACGAAGACGACGAGAAAAATGAAGCCCAGCGTCGGAGCCACGCCCATGAAAATCCATCCGGCGATGATGGTGCGCGGATCCTTAAGCAGTTCGATGAGGAATTTGATGAAGCCCATATCCCGTCCTGTTGTCGTGTGTGTGCTGATTTAACTATACAGAACGTGGTGATATTGGCTTAGGTCGGTCTATCGGTCAGTGCGTTCGGCCTCGGTTTGGTAGGCAGTGCAAGGGGGGGGCGTCCTACTGTCGCGGAGGGTGCGGTAGAGATGCTGCCGGCATTGCAAGGTGGCATCGCCGCTTGCAAATTGTCATATGATAATTGAGGCAAATGCCTACTGAAAATGACGATTTGGTAAAGAAAATACGAAAAATGCAATTTCGTGCTATAATTTTATATCGAAAGCGTGTTTCCACTAGATTTTAGAGTATGGGCGGCCTACAATGTTGTTAGATTTTTCTTTTTCAAACTTTCGGAGTTTCCGAGATGCCCAGTCGTTTTCCATGATGCCGAGCAAAAAAGGGTCGTCGCCTTCTACTGTGACGGCTATTTATGGCGCGAACGCTTCAGGGAAATCCAACTTCCTCAGTGCATTTGCGCAAATGGTAACTTGCGTTCTTCAGAGCTATAAGCAGGGTATAAGCTACAAAGGTGGCGCCAAGAATGCGTTTGCTCTGGCAGCTGATGGGGGTCATGGGGCTGATGAGCCCACAAGATTTTACATACGTTTCCGGGCCTGTGATGGAATGGAGTATGAGTATCGCTTCAGTTATCAAGGATCTTCGGTGGTGGATGAGTCTCTGTATGTGTATAGGCGAATCGGGGAGCGGCTTTCCTCAAGACCGTCCAAGCTATATTCGCGTGATGCAAACGGTGTGGAATTTGGGGCGTCCTTCGGCGCGGGTGGCCTGTTGGAATCCACCGTATCCCAGCGTCCGGATGCCTTGGTGCTTTCTGCTGCGGCCGCGGCGGGACTAGAGGTTACCAAACCTGCTTTCGATTTTTTCCGCCGAATCAGTTACTGCAAAGCCTCTGCATTCAAAGTGGAGCAGATGCGTATCGTCGATCAGCTTTCCAAACATACTGAATTTGGTAAGAATCTTTCGAAGTTGATCAGTTATGCTGATTTCGGCATTGATGGGCTCAGTGCACAAAAGGAGACTATAGATCCCATCCTGTTGTCCCAAATCAAGGGGCAACTGCGGAAGGACCTTGGTGTCGACGAATCCAAATTCGATCAGATTTTTACTGATCCGGCTGAGGTGCGATTGATGTTTAGCCACACCAAAGTCGGTGGCAAGGAGGTTCGGTTCCCGGCTGAACAAGAATCTGACGGAACGCTGGGTGCACTTTCGTTCTTTTCCCTAGCGTTGAGCAGTCTTTCAGAGCAGTCCGTTGTGCTTGTGGATGAAATAGACACGAGCTTGCATCCGTCATTGGTAAAGGAATTTGTCGAGCTTTTTACCGATAAGGAGACCAACCCGCACAATTCGCAGCTGATTTTCACGGCACATGACGTATCGCTGATCATGGTTTACGGCTCCGCGTCGCGGTTGCTGGACCCTGATCAGCTTTGGTTTGTTGAAAAAGGGATGGATGGCGCTTCCGAGATTTTCCCAGCCAGTGATTTAGGTGTGCGCAAAACGGAAAATATGGGAAGAAATTATCTCAACGGCGTTTATGGTGCGGTACCACGACCTGAATTCCACGAATTGTTTGCACAAATCCTCAACGAGCACGAAACCGGTGCTGACGCCGATACGGCGTATAGCGATGACGGTGGCGATGCCCTGGTCGGTATGGGAATCGGGGGTGCCTTATGAAAGATCATCGCTCGAACGCGGGGGAATTGCAGCACGGGCGCAATGTTCGCCGTGGGCATCATAGGCGTAAGGTGCGATATCTGATAGTCGGCGGAGGCGAAGTAACCGAAAAACAGTACTTTCTTCACCTTAGGAAATTATTCGACGTGGCCATTGATTATAGGTGGGACCACTGTGACCCTTCCAAGTTGGCTTCTCTTGCAGTGGAGTGCAAGAAAAATGCTGCCAAAGACGCAGGTGTTGATGGATATAGGGCAGTGTGGGTAGTGGTGGATGTCGATGAATACACCGCTTCGCAACTCCGCTTGGCACAAAAAACATGCCAAAAGGCTGGTATGAAGTTGATAATTTCGAACCCATGTTTCGAAGTTTGGCTGGTGGATCATATACGACTCTGTCCTGAGAGCCATAAGGGAACGAAGGAGGTCGAGGAACTGGCCAAGACGCTAGGAATAACAGCGGGAAGAAACAATAAGTCTATCCGTGAAGACTCCATTGAAGGCAAACTGGAAGCAGCCAAAGCCAACGCGCTTAGGCACAATTCGGAGCAAAAGGCGCATTGGCGCCAGGAACTTGCAGATTGTCATGAGCAAGACTTTGCGCCTTGGACCGACATGGTTGATATCATCAATATGATTGAGCGAGGCTGAAACCCACGTGAGGTGTGGGGATGGTTGTTCTCAGGCTTGTTGAGGTGAGTTTTGTAATCTAAGCTACTCTGTGGTAGCTCGACAGAGGGGATTGTGATGGGAGAAGAAAACCTGTTCCATGCGGCGGGGTCGTGTGCAAATTTAGGCGGCTTGCTTGACGGCGTGGCCCTGCGCTCTTCCGGACGTTCACGGTGCGTCAACGCGGAGAACCCGCATGGCGAGAAGGGCCGTGGCGCGATGAGCGCCAGTGGGCTCGGACCGGGTCGCAAGGGGACACCTTGCCTGGGAACCATTCCTGCCGGAGGAACGGCGACCCTGATGGATGTGGATGGTCCGGGCGTGATCCGCCACATCTGGATGACCGTCACCGGCAAGACCTCGCCCAACGGCCCGAACGTGCTGCGCAACCTCATCCTGGAGTTCTACTGGGACGGCGAGGAGGAGCCTTCCGTCGTATGCCCCATCGGCGACTTCTTCTGCTGCGGCCACGCCCAGGCCTGCCGCATCGACTCGCTGCCGATCATGGTGGCGCCCAACCGCGGGTTCAACTCCTACTTCTCCATGCCGTTCGAACATGCGAGAATCGTCCTGCGCAACGACCACAACGAGGATGTGCCCGCCTTCTTCTACCAAATCGACTACACCGAGTACGACGCATTGCCTGAGGACGCCCTGCGTTTCCATGCCCAGTGGAGGCGCGAACGGGTCACCACCGAGGCTCACGACTACACGGTGCTCGACGGCGTCAGAGGGCAGGGTGCGTTCGTCGGCATGTATCTGGCCCTCACCGCTCTCGAAAGCCGTTGGTGGGGCGAAGGTGAAGTGAAGATGTACATCGACGGGGACGAGGACCATCCGACTTGGACGAGTACCGGTACCGAGGATTACTTCGGCGGGGCATGGAGCTTCTCCGACTTCGGGGACGGCGCCGGTTCATCGGGCGTTACCGGTTCCGCGTACGATCACCGCTTCGGTGCGGAAGGGCTTCGCGGAGCGCATTGCCCGGCACCCGGCGAGATGAGTGAACAAACCTACTGTAGCCCGTTCGTGGGTTTTCCCTTCTACTCTCGGTCCTTGGTCGGGCGTGAAAGCCGTTACTGGGACCAGGCCACGCCGGTGATGCGCGGACTGTACCGGTGGCATCTGCCCGACCCGATCTACTTCCAACATGATCTGCGCGTTACTCTGCAGCAGATCGGCACGGACGAGAACGGCCTCTTCGAACGCAGCGACGACGTGGCTTCGGTAGCCTATTGGTATCAAACCGAACCTCATACGCCGTTCCCCGCCATCGGCGACCGTCATTTCCGCCAGCCCAGGTGACTCTGTCGGTCGGTATGCCGACGCGTGCGATTTCCTACTGATAAAGCGGGCGTTGCCGCAAGCATCCTGCCTTCGTGGCTCGTCAGGCAGAGGCTGAATTCTGATGACGTGTGTTCCAAGCCGAAGGTTTTCCTAAAACACCGGAGTGCGACTCGTCCCATCGATTCGCCGCGTCCTCGGCCCTCGCTCATACACATCCTGCGTCATACTGGTCATATGACGCTTAAGTATGAAGAGAACATCGGATCTGGGCCGGAGATGGCCTTCGGAACGCAGGTCAAGGCTGTGGGGTGCGGAATCGTCATGCCTGCAGGCACCGTGGTGCTCGCCGCCACCCCGATCGGCAATGTGGGCGATGCTTCTCCGCGTCTTGTGGCGCTGCTTGAACGTGCCGACATCGTGGCTGCCGAGGATACCCGCCGTCTTTACGATCTGGCCAATAGACTTGGGGTCAGGGTGGGCGGCAAGGTGGTAGCCTACCATGACCACAATGAGCGTGGCAAGGCGGATGGCCTGCTTGATGATGCGGAGCGTGGGGCGACGGTGCTGGTGGTTTCCGATGCGGGCATGCCGACCATCAACGATCCGGGTCTGGCGATCGTGCGCCGGGCCATAGAACGCGGCATCCCGGTCACATGCGCCCCAGGGCCAAGCGCCGTGCTCGATGCGCTCGCGCTTTCGGGACTGCCGACCGATAGGTTCTGCTATGAGGGATTCCTGCCGCGCCGCCACGCTGAACGCATCCGTTACCTGCGCACCATGCTGTCTGAACCGCGAACCATCGTATGGTATGAGACCCTGCATCGCATCGACGAGTCGATGGCGGACATCCTCGAAGTGTTCGGCTCCGAGCGTCTCATGGCGATGGCACGCGAACTGACCAAGGACCATGAACAGGTTCGGCGTGGCACCATCGCACAGATTCGTCAATCCGTTCTTGACGATCCTCCGCGCGGTGAGATCGTGCTCGTCGTCGCAGGGGCGAGCGGTGACGAGACGAGAGCGGCTGGGGCGGCGATGGAAGTTGGAACGGTTCTCGGCCCTGAAGCGCTCGCCGATTTGGCGTTGGCCCGTGCGCGGGATGAAGGGCTGCGCGTCAAGGACGCCATCGCTGTGACGGCGCAGGAGCACCCATTGCCGGACGGCTCGCTGCCCAACCGCAAGGAGATATATTCCCAAGTGCTCAGGAAGCAGGGTAAGGCATGAATTTATGCTTATAAGACAGCCCCCTTTGCCGCCAGCGGCCACAGGTACGCGATGGGCCGTCATGCATCGTCACGATGCGGGGGAACGATAGTGAGGCATCGCCGGATTGTCAGAACCTTATGGTTTGCTGAAGGCAATTATCATGCATTTCTATCGATGATAGGGTATTCGTGGTCCATTCTTTCAATGGGGAGTAAAAGATGAAGATATGCACCGCATGTGGGGCTGGGAATCCTCAGACGGCCGAGTTCTGCGGGCAATGCGGCAGGCATTTCGATGCAGTGCCGCCCGATTCGCTTCAACCGTCGCAACCGGGTCAAGGTGAGGTTCCGTCTATATTGCCCAACGGGGTTCCGCAAGTTCCGCTTCCGGGCGGGGCGATTGCAGGTGGCTTTGGCGTTGGTGACGCTCCTGATGCCGCCGTTCCCTCTTCATCCTCCCCCTTCGCTAAAGGCGGTGCCGACTCGGCTTCTCCGGCGGCGTCGCGACCAGTTTCGGCGCGTATTCCTCCGGTCGCTTCGCCTGGACGGGCAGATGGACCGCAGCCGCCGTTCTCTTCTCCGTCGCCGTCCGTGCCTCACTTTGAAACGGACACGCTGATGGCTTCACGCCCGTCAGTCCCCACGGGTGCTACTGTCAATGGTGGCACCAACGGCGGCGCCAATGGCGCTGCGGGTGCTGCGGGTTCGACCGCCAACATGTTCTTCGCGTGGTTGCTGGATTCCCTGAAACATCCTTCGGCCATCCAATTTGTTCCTTGGTGGTGGTCCTGCCTGGTCATGTTCGCGGATTCGTTGTCGCTCTCGCTTGTATGTTTCTTTGCGGCGAACAATGTGCTGGGTTCGGCTGAGCGTGGTGTCAACAATCTTTTGGGGGGCGCCACTGAAATGATGACTGGTGGATGGACGTCCGGCCCGCAAATCGAAGCTCCGCGCGTCGGCTTTGCCGGGTTCATACGTTTGTGGATCGCATTCTCAGTAGCCGTCTATGCGTTGGCGCTTATCGCTTCATCGGCAAAAAGATGTTTGGAAGCGTCGAAACCTTCCAACAGATCCATCATGAATTCGCCAGACTCGGCGTAGTATCGGTCGCTTTCAATCTTGTGCTGGTGCTGTTCGTGCTGCTTGGAGGGACGGCCTTCGCGTTGGTGCTGCTCATGTTCGAAATCGCGTTGGCTCCGCTCAAGCCCCTCTTCCTTACCGCCCGTTGCCCCGATAGGCCGAAGCTTGATACATACTGGACTTGGTTGCTTTTCATCCTCGTTGAGGTACTTGCGCTTTTCGTCATGGCCTTGCTTGCTTTGGCCATAGCGGGGACGGCTGTGTTGCAGGCGTTGCTGTGACGATTTCGATTTGGATGTATTTGGACAAAGGGGATATGTGATGAAATGCGTTTACTGCGGTACGGATATCGATGCGGATTCCAGATTCTGCACGCATTGCGGTAAGCCGCAGGAGTCGGCTCGTTCGGCTGAGAACGGCAATGCTGATTCCGCTCCAATCGACACCGCTGCGACGACCCCGGTTCCTATGCCCTCGGCTACTTCCGATGGGGAAACCACGTTGATGGATTTCCATGAACCGTCCCCGGTTGCTATGCCCACCTCAGATCCCACAGCCGTGCTCGCTCCGGTCATCACGCCACAGCCTGCGCAGCCTCAGGCCGGTCTTGGATACGAGGCTTCCAATAGCGCTGATGAAGGGACCGTTGCGAGTCCCGAGCATCATGGTCCGTCACGGCGTACCGTCGTCATCTGCTCGGTGGTGGCCGTTGTTGTCGTGCTCCTGGCCGGTGCATACATCGTGCTGAAAAATTTCGTGTTCACACCGGATAAGATGCTGGAATCCTATGTGAGCGCCGTAGCTGAAGGCAGGTTTGAGTCCGCATCGAAAATGGTTGATCCCGGGATAGAAAACGATTCGCGGGTGCTGCTTCATGATGATGCCGCCAAGGATGCCAGCAAGCGCATGCAGAACGTGCAGGTCGCTCCTACCCATACCGTGCCGAATTCGCCTGACCGCGTCGCTGAGGTAAGCTATACCCTCAATGGGGTGAGTCATGAAAAACGGATGATCATGCAGCCTTCGGGCAGGCGGATGCTGTTTTTCAACTCGTGGAAGATCAACACTCCAATGATCGATACCGTGAACATAGCCGTTCCCGACGCCTTCACCCATGTTGAGGTCAACGGCATCGACGTCAATCTCGCCAAAGCAGGCATGCATAGGAAGTCGGTGACCGCGCCCGACGTGCCTTCGGGCGATGAAGATGACGTGCTCAAGGATATGACCAGCTACGCTTTGCCGACGTATCCGGTTGTAGAGACCGCCAAGTTGCCGCAATCCAAATATTTTGAATCGGATTCAGTGAAGTTGGACGGCAAGGATGCGTCGGTGTACCTCGTTGCACGGGCGACTGCGGCGTTGAAGGACGACCTGTTGGGCCAGGTGCGCAAGCATGTCGATTCATGCGAGGCAAGCAAGGACCTCGCCATGCAGGGTTGTGCCTTTTCGAATGGCGATTTCCAGAGTTATACCAATGAAGCCGTGACCAACATAACCCGTAGCGTGACCAATGGTTCCGTCAAACTGGATCGGTTCAGCTTAAGTTCAAGCACGTTCACGACCGAGCCCATTTACTCGCGCATCGCCTATCAGTACCGCTTTACCGAAAACGAGGATTGGAAAGACAGCACGACGACCGATTCCGGCTTGGTCAGCGGTAAGTTCAGCATCAAGGACGACAAGCTTACGGTCGATTTCGACTAATTTCACCCGGATTTATTCCTTCGTGGTCCCAAGCGTATCTTCGCGCTATTGCGCCTTGCATCTCAGCCCGATACGGCTGTGTGATGGTTCGCATTCGTATTGGTCTGCGCACTTGTCCTCGTGACGACCGGAAAACCGTGCGTGAATGAGTTCGCGTGAGGCGGCCCTGTCCCGATCAGAAGCAGTACCGAATCGATTCGAAGAATCTGCGGGCCTGAGGTGCGCCTGGCCAACCACGGTTCTCGTCCAGGATGTCGAGGCAATCCTGCGGCTTGAAGTGGAAATCCGTCATGAGTGCACAGGCGGTTTCACGCGCCAAGTCACGGTGCCGTCCATTCCAGTCATCCACGTCATCGGATTCAAGGCCCCGAGCAAGAAGAATGACGTCGCAGGCAGTGCGGGCCGGCGAGGTGACGGCGAGATCTCCGATGCGCCTTGTCTGCTTCGCGGTGACTTTACGGTCATAGGTGCGTATCGCCCGCCCGCATACCGTCGATCGGTAGTGCGATCGCGAAAGCACGTCGATGAAATCGGGCAGTTCTCCTCCCAACCAGACCCAAGCTGCCGTGAGGGAGCATGCGGTCGATCGTGATGGCACGAGGTTGGTCATGATGATGCCTCGGCCGAACAGCGTACGAGCATATCGGGAGAGATAGCACCAGGTGTCGTCCAGTGGGCGTAGGACCCCGCAGCCGTCCAGCAGACGCACGCTCATGGGTCCTGGAAGTCCCCTGGCATCAAGCAGGGGTTCCGTTGCCGATGATGGCCTGTCCGTCGATCCGCCACGGTTCTGCCCGGTTGCGGGTGTTTTCTGCGTTCCGATCGGGATGTTACGAAGGCGTGACCGCGCGTCATCGGAGCGCCGTACGCTTCCTATGCGGGGCGGTCTTCCTGATTGTCGGGGAGAGGCCGGCGGCCTGGTGTCGGGTGGTCTTGTTCGGGCTAGGGCTTGGGGTTTGGCTTCAAATGTCTGCATCGCCTCGCGCACTGGTTCGACGGTCTGCATAAGAGCTCCTTTCTGTGTTCTCCTACCGTCTTCGTCAACGGTGCATGGATTCGCTTTTCGTATCCATGGCCGGAATCCTAAGTGGTTTTGCGTTCCAGCGCCAACGCGTATGCGGAAAAAGTGGATATGTGGGTAACTTCGCAGCGTTGGAAGTGAAAGGTGAATCCATCTGTGAATAACTTGGTCCCGGTCTCGTATTCCCGCGTCGGCCGGGCGATTGATAGAGTTTTCCACCGTATTTGGGGCTTGCTGTCCCCGCTGGGCCTGATAATCTTACGTATGACTCATATTTTGGTTAACGTCGCTTGGCCTTACGCCAATGGTCCGCGGCATATCGGCCATGTTGCCGGTTTTGGCGTCCCCTCGGATGTATATGCGCGCTATGAACGCATGAAAGGCAATGATGTGCTCATGGTTTCCGGGACGGACGAGCATGGCACCCCCATTCTCGTGGAGGCGGATAAGGAGGGTGTAAGCGCCCAGGAGCTGGCTGACCGTTACAATCGCGTCATCGCCAAAGACCTGTGCGATCTGGGCTTGAGCTATGACCTATTCACCCGGACGACCACGGGGAACCATGAGCGGGTTGTGCAGGAGATGTTCCGCCAGTGCATGGTGAACGGGTATATTTACAAAGGCACTCAGAAGGTCGCCATCTCACCCTCGACCGGGCGCACGCTGCCCGATCGCTACATCGAGGGGACTTGCCCGATTTGCGGCGCAGACGGAGCCCGTGGTGACCAGTGCGACAATTGTGGCAACGAGCTTGACCCTGATGAGCTCATCAACCCTGTTTCTAAAATCAACGGTGAAACTCCGCGCTTTGAAGAGACCGAGCATTTCTTCCTCGACCTGCCGGCGCTCGCGGAGGCGAATCTGAAGTGGCTTCAGTCACGCGAAGGCTGGCGGACGAACGTCATCAACTTCTCATTGGGCTTGTTCAAGGAAGTCAAGCCCCGTGCCATTACGCGCGATATCGACTGGGGCATTCCTGTGCCGGTTGACGGTTGGATTGACAATCCAAACAAAAGGTTGTACGTCTGGTTTGATGCGGTCATTGGCTATCTTTCGGCGTCCATCGAATGGGCACGTCGGCAAGGGAAGCCTGAGGCTTGGCGCGAATGGTGGAACGATTCGAAGTCCCCAGCCTATTACTTCATGGGTAAGGACAACATCACATTCCATTCGCAGATATGGCCTTCCGAGATTCTCGCATATGACGGTGAGGGTTCTAGGGGTGGTGAATCCGGCCCGCTGGGTCGCCTCAACCTACCGGAGCAAGTGGTGGCCAGCGAGTTCATGACGATGGAGGGCAAGAAGTTCAGCTCATCCCGAGGGGTCGTCATCTACGTCAAGGATATCCTTGCGCGCTATCCCGTGGACGCTGTGAGATACTACATTTCCGTGGCTGGCCCGGAGACCAGCGACGCCGACTTCACTTGGCTGAGTTCGTACGCCACAACAATGAGGAATTGGCATCAAGCTGGGGTAATCTCGTCAATCGCGTCGCCAATCTCATTCATCGCAAGTTCGGTCAGATACCCCCCTTGGATGAAGATTCCATGACGAACGAGGATCGCGCTTTGCTTGAGGAAAGCGCCACCGCGTTCGATGTGGTCGGCGATCTCATCGAACGCCATCGCCAGAAGGCCGCTTTGCTTGAGGTCATGAGGTTGGTGGGCGACATCAACAAATACATTTCTGCCGCCGAACCTTGGAAGATCAAGGATGACGATGCCCGTCTGGGAACGGTGCTCCACACCTGCGCCCAAGCGGTTTCGGACGCGAACCATCTGCTCGCTCCATTCTTGCCCCATTCGGCGCAGAAGGTATGGGAGGCCCTCGGTGGAACCGGTACGTTCTCACCATTGCCGCGCATCGAAGAAGTGGAGGATTTGGACAAGCCAGGCTTCAAGTATCCGATCATCACGGGTGACTACGAACTGGGAAGTACGGTGCATCCGTGGGCCAGCGAGGCGTTGGTGGTCGGTACTGAGGTACCGCAGCCTTCACCGATTTTCGAAAAGATACCCGAGGAGGCGGTGGCTGAGGAGCTTGACCGTTTCGAAGCCGATTCGGTCCGCCGTAAGGCCGCCGAGGAGGAACGTCTGCAGGCTGAAAAAGGCAAGCTCGGCGATTAAGGTACCTGTAGCAGAGGCGAGCCGTTTTCCATATGCAGGATGCGGTTCGCTCACTGCTGGTTGGGTCGTTATGCCGTCGGAATGCGGGTTCGTTGTTGTGCAGGCTTCCGCTCTTTCGTGTGTGTTGGCAGGGCGGATTCATGCGATCGTTGGGCCAGTGACTATGACTCGAGTAACCATGGTTCGTGCAATCATGACTCATGTGTGCTGAGGTGTAGGTCGGACAGATTGTTTTTCAGCATTTTCCAAGCTTGAGCCATTGTTCCTCCAAGGAATGCCTGATTACAATAGTCAAGCCGGTGGATAGTTCACAGGCAGTTCCCGTAAGGGACTTTATAATTGAACCCTCTTCTTCTCTTAACCCGGTGCCAACCTCACCGGGTTTCTCTTTATCCGCTGGAATCCGATACGTCTGTTCCAAGCCATGCGGCACAATGGACACATGACTTCCAAAGGAAAACCGTCCCCGCGCAGCGCTGTTAGTCCGTTGAGCGACGAGCAGGTCGAACGTCTCGGTGAGCGGCATCTTCTCGTCGATCCGACCCGGTATTACCCAACGGGGGTAAAGCGCCCAAATCGGGCCGAGATTGACGCGCAACATCCCAAGGCCACCGAACGTTTGCTTGAGGGTGCCTCGAAGGTGCTGCGCAACCGCAGCAAGGTCAGGGCCTGGGGCTTGGATCGTGTTCCGGCCACGGGTCCCTTCATCGCTGCGGCGACCCATGTTTCGATGTACGATGTGTTCGTGCCGATGGTGGCAATGTTCCATATGGGTCGCCGTCCGCGGTACATGGCCAAGGCTGAGCTGACCCGCTGGCCGTTGGTCGGCAAGTGGCTTCAATTGGTGGGCATGCAGCCGGTTCCCCGTCGCAGCGGCAAGGCGAAGATCATCGAAGAGGAATCCATAAAAATACTCACCTCCGGCCGTCCCCTGACCATATGGCCTGAGGGCACGCTCACCCGCGACCCTTTGAAATGGCCCATGAGCCTGAAGGACGGCATAGGCATCATCGCTTTGGAATCCTCGCGTCGTCTGGGGCGTCAGGTGCCGTTGTACTGTACGGCCACATGGGGTGCCGCCAGCATCAATCAATGGTTCCCGTGGCCCAGGAAGAACGTGGTCATGTGCTTTGACGAGAGGCTGGACTATTCCGATCTGCTCGTCGGCATGGATGGATGGGGTGAGGAACCGCCGATGGAATCTGTGCGTAAGCTTACCGCCCGTGTCCGATTCCGTCTGGAGACCCTCATGGCCGAGATTCGCGGTGAGGAACCGCCCGCCAAAGGGTATTGGGACTATCCGACGATGACGCGTGTCCCGCGTCCTCGAGAGCTCGATTCGGCCCTAGGAGCGGGCGGGATGGATTATGCCGCTGCTTGCGATGATGGCATGCGTCACCCCGGTGCTGACGGTCCGGCGGGAGGTTTGCCCGATCAGCCCGTTGACATGTAGGTTCGTCGGCTCGGTCCCGTCGGGATGGCCGGCGGATGTCTGAACGACGATGGAATGTGCATGGTTCGATGTGGCAGGGAAGCGGTGTCGATACCATGGAGGCAAAACAGGAACAAGGTGATTGAAGTTATGGGAAATTCTGACAAGCCCCTGCATAGGATAACGGTGCTCGGCGCGGGTGCCTGGGGAACGGCGTTCGCCCAGGTGTTGGCCGATGCCGGCAATGATGTGACTTTATGGGCACGCGAACCCGAAATAGTCCGAAGCATCGTGGAGGACCGCCGCAATGTCCAACGTCTGCCCAGCGTCGATCGGCTGCCCGACAACATCACCGCCACCGGTGACAGGTCGGCCGCAGTCCGTGATGCCCAGATCGTGGTGGTGGCCATAGCCGCACAATACGCACGTGAGGCTTTGGAGTCCTTCAGGGCAATCCTGCCGCAGGATGCGATCGTGGTCTCCCTGATGAAGGGCATAGAACGCAGCACCGGCCAACGTATGGATGAGGTTGTGTGCGAGGCGTTGGCGTTGCCTCGGGAGCGATTCGTAGCGGTGTCAGGGCCGAATCTGAGCAAGGAGGTCGCGGCGCGCGAACCAGGTGCGACCGTGGTGGCCTGTTGCGATATCGAAGTGGCGCGCAAGGTGGCTAAAGCCTGTTCCACCCCATATTTCAGGGCATTCGTTACTACGGATGTGATCGGAGTCGAGATGTGCGGGTCGCTCAAGAACGTGGTGGCGCTCGCCGTCGGCATGGTGCACGGTGCCGGATACGGCCAGAACACCGCTGCAATGGTTCAGACCCGTGGACTTGTGGAACTGACGGCTCTAGGCGTGGCTTCGGGGGCAAGCGCCAAAACATTCCACGGCTTGGCCGGAATAGGTGATCTGATCGCCACATGCGGGTCGCCCTTGAGCCGTAACTATACGTTTGGTGCCAACATCGGCCGAGGCATGAGCATGCAAGAGGCGAAGGAACTCAGCAACGGTGTGGCGGAGGGGGTTCCCACCGCCGATGCGGTGGTGCGTATGGGGAAGGAGCTCCATGTCCCTACACCATTGGCGAGCGGCGTCAATCGTGTGTTGAACGAGGGGTTGTCCTGTAAGCGGATATTCTCCGAACTGCTTGGTTCGGGTCCCAGTTTCGATGAGGAGTAACGGAGGGGATTGCGGGCAGCCCGTTTTTGCTGGGCCCCAGGATGCTGAACGTCTGCACTGCTATACGTCATGGTTGGCTACCATGCTGGGCGGATGTTTTCGGATGTTTGATTGTGGTTTCCGACCGGCGCTTGGCTGATTGAAGATGCGCCTTGGTATGGTTGGAGGTAAGGCAGTGTCGGTGCATGGGCGATCACAAGGTTCGCAGCGGTGGCCAAGTTGCTTCGACACAGGCGCTTGCAGTGCGTTAAGGAGGATTATGCGCAGGAAACGTATTGTGGTGTTGTACGGAGGCAGAGCGGATGAGCATCCGATTTCCTGTGTTTCGGCTGCCGGAGTGTTGGGTGCCATGGATACCGATCGTTTCGAACCTGTGCCCATCGGCATCACCAAGGAGGGTCAGTGGGTCGTCAGTCCGGTTGACCCGCGTACGTATTCGCTTGGCGGCGCTTCACAGGACGGCGCCGCCGGATCGACGTCGATGCCGGAGGTCATAGCTTCCGGTGCGCGCTCAGTGGTACTTGATACCGGTAAGGGGAGTGAAGGTTTCTTCATTCGTGAGCAGGATGGATCGCTCAGTTCGCTCGGTCATGTCGATGCAGTGTTTCCCGTGTTGCATGGGCCTTATGGCGAGGACGGAACCGTCCAAGGACTTTTGGAGATGATGGGCGTTCCGTATGTCGGATGCGGTGTGTTCGCGTCAGCCGCGTGCATGGACAAACATTTCACAAAGACTCTTCTTCAGGCCGCAGGCATCCCCGTCGTTCCTGGGATCACGGTGGACGTTCGCGGTTTTGATGCCGATGACGGCTTTGGGAGGGACGCTAGGAAAGTGCTCGACTCGATACATGCCGCGCATCTGCGCTATCCGTTGTTCGTCAAGCCTTCGCGTGCGGGTTCGAGTTTCGGTGTTTCGAAGTTGGAGCGCGAAGATGATGAGCGAGAGCTTGCCGCTGCGTTGTTCGAAGCTTCCCAGCATGATTGGAGAATCCTGATCGAGAACGGGGTCGACGCGCGCGAAATCGAGTGTGCGGTCCTTGCTCCCGTCAAAGGAGGCGAACCTCGTGCCGCGTTGCCAGGCGAAATAGTGCTAGATCGCAGAAGCGACGGGGATGACCAGTTCTATGACTTCGACAGTAAATACACGGATTCCGAAGCTTCGCACGTACAGGTTCCCGCCGATCTTCCCCAGTCCGTTTTGGACGAGGTGCGCCGCATTGCCATACGAGCATTCAAAGCCGTGGACGGTGCAGGTCTGAGCCGTGTGGATACCTTCGTCGGCGCCAATGGTGATGTGGTGGTCAACGAAATCAATACCATGCCTGGTTTTACCCCGATATCGATGTACCCCAAGGCATTCGAGGCGACGGGTCTGAGCTACACCGGGCTCATTACCGAACTGTTGGACGCCGTCATGGTCTAGACTGAGAAGAACGTTTGATGGCTCTGTGTTGGTCAAGCCGGTGAATCGTGACGTAACATGTTGGATGAACGGTGAAGGAACAGAAAAATGGAAGATCATATGCATGACGGACATGAGTGGCTTTCCGATCATGGACCGCAACCTTCGGATCCGGACAATCAGGATCTCATTGGTACGTCGAAATCGAGTGCTCAGGCAGGGGAAGCCGGTCATGCCGACTCTTCCTGGGAGGTGACTCCTGGCAGCGGGCATGATGCACAAAACGATGGGAGCCCTTATTTGGCGCAGGTTCCTTACCAAGCGAAGCCGGCAGTAGGCATCCAAGAGGGTGCCGGCTCGGCTGTGCCGTTTGCGTCCCAGTCTTCCGTGGCTCAACAGGCTTCAATGACCCCGCAGGCTCCGATAGTTCCGCAAATCCCGGTAGCCCCGCAGACTCCGGTGGCTCCGTCATATGGGGTCATGCCCGGTCAGCCCGTGAATTATGGGGTTCCAATGGACCGCTATCAGCCGTATCAGCCACAGGCATATGCACCTTTGTCGGGACAGCAACAGCCGCTCTGGTCTTCCGTCGGGAATCAGACGCAAGGCGATCAGGTACAGCCTAGTCAACTGTCGGCGGGGCAACAGCAACCTGTTCATTCTGCCCAGCCGTACCCGGCTCCGACCTACCCAACGCAGCAGTATCCGACGCAACCTAGCCCTCAGCAGCAGTACCAGACATGGCAGATTCCGCAGTCAGCGGCTTCGGCTCAGTCATCATATCCTTTGCAGTATTCCGCGCAGCCATATCCGGCTCAGCTCCAACAGCCCCAATTCGTCACTCAGCAGCCGTATCAGGTAGCTCCGGTGGCGGTTCGTCCCGCCAAGAATCCAGCATATGTGAAATTCCTGAAGCAGCACCGATCCGTGTTTTCGCGAATCGGTTGGGCGCTGGTCATTACGATTCTGCTCTGGTATGTGCTTTCCGATCAGCTGGTCAGCGGCTTCGGCCCCGGTCTGGTCCGTTTGGGGATGAACAAGGACGACATGGAGACCGTTTTGGGAAGTCTTCCGCTGTATCTGGTGGCGATGCCGCTTTCCCTGCTGTTGTTCCGCACCCTACCTAAAGTGCAGAGGCGTCGGTCGGGCATGACTCCGCTGGTCTTTCTGGAATGCTTCGTGATGCTTTTCCCGATTGCGGAAATCGGGAGCGTAATCGGCTCTGCTCTTTCCGGAATCCTGTCCGGAGGCCAGGCTTCAAATCGATTGGATGAAGCGCTCTCAGGGGGGAGTTTATGGGTCACCATACTGTTCTCCACTATTCTGGCGCCGATTTTTGAGGAACTGTTCTTCAGGAAACTCATCATCGACCGGATTCAGCAATACGGGGAGCTGACGGCGATACTTGTCTCGTCTCTGGCGTTCGGACTTTACCACGCCAATCTGTATCAGTTCTTCTATGCCACGGCGTTCGGTATGCTTCTCGGATACATCTATGTTCGTACGGGAAGGCTTCGCTATACCATCACACTGCATGTACTTTTCAATGTGTTTGGCGGAGCGCTTCCTGAACTGCTTACCGCAGGTATGAGCCAGAAGGTAATGGACGATATCGGAAGCGCCAATTTTGGACGAATGCAGACGGCGCTTTCCACCGGTGGTCCGGCGGTATATGGATTCCTGCTGCTGAGCCTCTTCAATGTCGTGATGTTCTTTGCGGGAATCGTCGTGATGGTGCTTAAGTATAAGAACATCAAACTGTATAAGGCTCCTGATGAGCTGCCGAAGCAATGCCGGGTCGCAATCGTCCTGGGCAACCCGGGCGTGATTTGCGCGCTGATCGTTTTGGGTTTGCTGACATTGGCTGCCGTCTACATGTAAGTTGGTTCGTGTCTTCCCGGCCTTGGACCGCGGAATATGGATTCGAGGGGCGCTCGCAGTGCAAAAGGCTTCCTTTTGGATGCGCAGAAGTGCGCAGCGCCGTTGTTTCCCATTGGGAAGCTGGATCCGAAGCCGGTGTCGATCCGGCTTCCCAATGGATCGGTTATTATCCCAGGTCCGTGTTGGGTTGCCCCGTCATGAATGGGTACTGGCCCGAGTCCTTGCGCTGCGCATCCGCGTAGGTGCGATTTCCGTATGTGGGTGCGTCGTCCGGAGCGGATCCGTGGGCGATGTCGTTGTGACGCTGGGTTTCGAAATAATTGCTGAGCATCTGTATGGCGTTCTGCATGGGCGCGTTTTGAAAACCTTCGGGATTCTTGACGGTTCCGGAAAGTTGCGGACCTTTGGATTCCCCGCTGTCGTTGAGCGTGGCATGAGGTAATCCTCGTTCGTACCCTTGATTGTTGGACTGCAGGAGATTTGTCCAGAAGTTCGACATGCCGCCGTTGGCAATCGAAAGGTATAGGGTTCGTGCAAGCACTGCACCGTCGATGGTGACCAGTTCATCCAGCGACGCGGTTTTCGACACCCTTGGCCACGTTCCTATCAATGCCATCAAACCCGCCGTCGTGAATTCCAACAATATGTCCGAAGTCAGCGAAAGATTGCCAGGGTCGAGATGTTGCTCGCGGATGAGGGAATTGCGTATGGATGTGCGTGTGTAGTTCAATAGATCCGCCGAGCTGTTCGGCGTCATGACCAGAGCCAGATGGCTGATGTGGGTGCTGTTCTTCGGTAGCCCCAACAATTGGATCACTATGCGGCGCCAGGATTCCGCGGGGTCTTCAACCAGTTCAGGCAAGGCTTTGTTCAAACTGGTCACTGCGTCCTCTATGGCGCCTTGAGCCAAATCCGAAAGTCTTTCGTAGTGGTAGTAGAACGAGTTGCGATTGATGCAAGCCATGTCGACGATGTCTTTGACGGTGATTTTGGAATAGCGTTTGTTGCTCAGCAAGCGCCAGAAGGCATTTTCCATGCGATCGACAGCCGGAAGCTGGTTTGAATTTCGCCTTGGTCTTGACATATCCATCACACCCCCTGTATCAAACCCTTTCAGACCTGAATTGCTTTTATTTTACCTGATTAATATAAAAAATGGATATTGGAGGAGTGAATTGTGTATTAAACTGCCTTTTCTTTGCGAACACTAGACAGTACGGGTGTTTAAGTATGTATAAAATACGACATTCTTTGAGGAAATGTCTAGTCAAATGATCTGCGGTTTTGCTTTTTGGTCCTTCAAGACTTGTGCGGTATGTTTGGCTCGACTTGTATTGGGTTTCATGGAGTGCCGCTCAATGGAGGAAGAGCTTTCGGCCGTGGGTCGTTGCTTCGTCTACGGAGTGTTTGGTCGGACACTGCTGTATACTTGGCATGTTGTGTCTTGACGGAACTCTTGTGTGCTGTCAGGGCCAGACTTGCAAGTCAACACAATCTAGGGAGTTATCATGGCAGCTCGTTGCGCAGTGTGCGGCAAGGGACCGCGTACCGGTTTCACCGTCTCGCATTCACATATTCGCAATAAGCGTACTTTCGCTCCGAATCTTCAGTCCGTACATACTACGGTAAATGGCGAGAATCGTCGAGTCCGCGTGTGCGCCAAGTGCCTTAAGGCCGGCAAGATTCAGCGCGTAGCTGCGTGAAACGCGATAGCGAAGAACGATTATCAAGCCTCTGACGATGTGAATGTCGTCGGGGGCTTTTTGCTTGTCCGCCCAGCGCGTAGCCATGCACTGTATCGTTCGACGTAGCTCATGCTCTTGGACCGGGCTGTCTGGGCTTGTTTGCGGGCCGGCTAGCGTGAGGCGGCGGGATGCCCAACGGTACCGAGCTTGACAAGCTCCGGTTTGATGAGACGTTCCTGTGGGTCGGTGAGCCAAGCCTGTTGTGAGGTATCTTGGCTTAATCTGCCCATCATCATGGAATGGCAGGCACTTGTCAAGGCATTGATGTTTTGGTCCAGAGTCGTCAGTTGGGCACCAAGCCCGTAGCGGCTTACCACGTTGTCGTAGCCGATGACCGAGCAATCCTCAGGGCAGTTCAATCCGCGCTCACTCATGCGCTGCATGAAGCCCATCGCCATCAAGTCGTTTGCGCAGAACACGGCGGTGGCGCCCGCATCTATGATGTGGTCGGCGACGTTATAGCCTCCGGAGAACCTGTAGTTTCCGAAGCAGTCCAAGGTGGGATCAAGCGACAGACCGGCTTCGTTCAGGCCGGTCAGGAAGCCTTCCCGACGTGCGTCGAAGCTCTGCATGTGGCGAGACCCGTGGTTGCGCCGGCGCAGTTCCTTATCGTTGAGAGGGTCGTGTCCGATATCCCTTTGCCCAGTCGGTACGGCCAAGGTCTGGCAGATGCATGCAATGCGGGTATGTCCACTGGAAATCAGAGTCTGTGCGGCTATCCTTCCCCCGGCGAAGTTATCCGATCGTACGGAATCGCACCATTTGCCACCGACCTTACGGTCTGTGAGCACTGTCGGAAAGCCTAATGACTCCACCGCCTTGCGAAGATTGTCCGATTGCTCCACGGATTGGGCCGAGGGGATGAGGTAGAGGCCATCGATCGCCCGGGCTTCGAACTGGTGTAATAACGTCAGCTCATTGTCCTGTGAATCGTCTGAATTCGCGATAATCAGGGAGTATCCTTCGGCACGACTGACGTCCTCCAGCGCCTTGGCGAGTGAAGCGAAAAACATGTTTTCAATATCCGGCACCAGAAGCGCCAAAAGCATCGACCGGTTGGTCACCAAGCTGCGTGCGGTCTGGTTTGCCACATAGTTCAATCGCCTGGCCGTATCGAGGATAAGCTGTCGCTTACCCTCCGTTATGCGGGTGGGGCGGCCGTTAAGCACTAAGGAAACGGACGTGACGGAGACCTTGGCTTCGTGTGCGATGTCCTTTAACGTAGTCCTGTGTTTCATCGATAACCGTATTCCTCATCGCATAGTGTGTGGCCGCATTTATCTGCGTCTATGATAACACGACAGAAACAAGGTGAAATGGCGCAGTGAATGCCTTGGCACATATTGTTGAGCCATGTTAGGAGACGAACCGGTATTTGCCTGCATGATTATCAGTGATTGTTGCTTTACTGAAGGCTTGTAACTTCTTGCATGGTGCATTCTAAGGGACCGGTTTTCGTTATGGGCGACGGTAATGATGATTCCGATATCTGCAATCGCCATTGCTGAGGCGTATGAGTCGGTGCCAGGAACCTAATTGGTTCGCATTTCAGTTAATTGTGCCTTATGCAATCCTTTACTGGAAAATATAAATATTGTCAAAAGCAAATAATACGACAATAATAAAACGATTTACCGAGAATCTAGAGAATTCATTAAGGGACACAACAAAGAAAAAAGGAGTTTGACAAGATTGATAATACGATTTATCATGAATTTATCAAGCGTACAAAGAGAATGTAATGCCTTGAAAATTTGTAAAGAAGCATATGTTGTGAGGGTGACCAAAGGAGGCGCCAATGCCATCAGAAGTCGATTTCCAATGTTTGTGCAGTCACTTTTGATTCGGTCGACTGTAATGCCTGACTGAGGTGTTAGGAACTGTTGATTGATCAAAGTAAATGTAGGAAAGGAAGATGAGTTGCGATGACAAGATTGTCTCTTGTTGGAGTGTCGAAGATTTTCGGCAATTCCAAGGTAGTTGATAATGTTTCGGTCACCGTTGACCCCGGCAAAGTTCATGTATTGTTGGGTGAGAACGGTGCTGGAAAATCAACAGTAATCAAAATGATGAGCGGCATCTACCAACCGGATGAAGGGCATATTGAAATCGATGGCGAAGAAGTCACCATTCCCAATGTGGATGCGGCCCGCAGGTTGGGTATAGCTGTAATTCACCAAGAACTCAACATGGTGGGCGAGTTGTCTATAATGGAGAATCTTTTTCTTGGCAACCTACCTACGAAGGCAGGTTTCGTGGATCGCTCAACCATGAGAAGCAAGGCCATTGAAGCCCTCAAAATGATTGGGTTGGATGAAGATGTTTCCAAGCCAATGAAGGAATTAGGAGTTGCACGTCAACAGATGGTCGAAATTGCTAAGGCCTTGATGCAAAATGCCTCGATTCTTATTCTTGATGAGCCCACCGCCGCGTTGACTCAAAATGAGTGTCAACAGCTTTTCTCCATCATCGGTCAGTTAAAGGCCAAGAACGTAGGTATGGTGTTCATTTCGCATCATTTAGATGAAATTCCGAAGGTAGGGGATGTGGTTACTGTGCTTCGTGATGGGCAGTATATCGACACGGTTCCTGCTTCTACTCCGGAGTCGGAACTAGTCAAGCTCATGGTTGGTCGTAATATAACGAACCAATACCCTCGAAAAGCTGCCGAACGTGGCCGTGTACTGCTTAAGGTGGATTCACTTAATCGCGCGGGCGCGATTGAAGATGTATCATTCGAGGTTCATGCCGGTGAAGTTGTTGGATTGGCCGGACTGGTGGGTGCAGGCCGCACTGAGGTGCTTCGCGCAATTTTTGGTGCCGATTCATATGACTCAGGTGAGGTTACCGTCGATGGAACCAGGGTTGCAAAGAACTCGATTCCGCAGAGCATCGCGGCGGGTGTTGGATTGGTTCCTGAAGATCGTCATACGCAAGGCTTGGTCTTGGGCGCTTCCGTAGCTGACAATCTCGGCATGGCGACGATGATCCCCACGGCGAAATTCGGCTTCGTCAATCGCTCGTTGCAACGGAATAACGAGGGGGAGACGTCTAGGAAACTCAACATTCATATGTCGGACATCAATCAGTCTGTCGGTTCACTGTCTGGGGGTAATCAGCAGAAGGTTGTATTCGGGAAGTGGACCATGGCTCACGTGAAGGTTCTTTTACTGGATGAGCCCACCCGAGGCGTTGACGTCGGGGCTCGTGTTGAGATATATGAGCTCATTAATGAGATTACGGCTCATGGTGGTGCTGTATTGATGGCATCGTCGGATTTACCTGAAGTGCTGGGCATGTCTGACAGAGTTCTGGTCATGAGCGGAGGAAGGATATCTGGGGATATGCCTGTTTCCGAAGCGACACAAGAGAGTGTAATGTCGCTTGCAGTTTCGCATATGCAAGATTCCGATTCGGTTGATTCCCATTCGAATTCTGCTGATATTCCACCAAAGGGGCTTACATCCGATTCCTTACAAAATACCTATGAAGATAATCGTGAAGGAGTACTGCAATGAGCATACAAACTAAGGGTTCAACAATGGAAGTTAATAACAAAACATTTGACGCCGGGCAAACAATCAAGCACTTCGTAGCCCGCAATGGTGCCCTCATAGGTCTCATTGTTCTGTGCATCGTATTGGCGATTTGTGCTCCCGCTTTTCTTACGGGTGCTAATATCCTCAACGTAGGTATACAGGCTGCGACGACGGCTATTCTGGCGTTTGGGCAAACATTTGTCATCGTCTCTGCGGGGATTGATTTGTCCGTTGGTGCCACAGCGGCAATTTCCAGCATGATTGTCGCATATACGGGAGCCAATATGGGGCTGCCGGCGTGGTCGACCATTATTATCGGTCTGCTTGCGGGTGCATTCTTCGGTGCGCTTTCTGGAATGGCCAATGCATATCTGAAGTTGCCTTCCTTCATTGCGACGTTGGCGATGATGTCTGTTGCGCGTGGTTTGACGTTGGTAATTTCCGACGGCCGTCCTATCTCAACGTCTGGCTTGGTCAACTTCTTTGGCAGTACCATCATGGGAGTTCCGATTCCGATTGTTACGATGATCATCATGGGAATCATCGCGGCAGTGATTCTGAACTATACCAGCATCGGCCGCTCCATGTATGCGGTCGGGGGCAACATGGAAGCGTCGCGTTTATCCGGTATCAGTGTTCATAAGACACAGATTACTGTTTTCATTCTTTCCGGTATCTTTGCTGCGGTGGCAGGACTTGTCATCGCGGGCCGCCTTCATTCAGCCCAGCCTGAGGCGGGTACCGGATACGAGATGGATGCCATTGCGTCGGTTGTCATCGGAGGTGCTTCGCTAGCAGGAGGTAAAGGTAGAATTTCGGGCACGTTCGTCGGGGCCATACTTCTTGCCGTAATTCGTAATGGTTTGAACATCCTTAACGTATCTTCTTTCTGGCAGCAAGTCGTTATTGGTTTGGTCATTGCTTTCGCGGTCAGTTTCGATACCTTGCGTCGAAAGGAGGATGCGCACTGATCAGGGTTGATTATTGCAACCGTCATGACCGATTGTGCTTTGGTTTCAGCCATGACATTTTTAAGGAAATTCATTTAGAAAAGGAAAGTTCTTATGTTAAGCAATAGTGTAAGGAAAAGTTTGCGTTCGGTAGCTGCAATTGTTTGCGCGGGAACCCTGTTGGCCGGCGCAACGGCGTGCGGTGCTGGTTCATCCACGTCTAATGCGGGAGGTGGCAAAGTAGCCTTGCTGGTTTCAACACTCAATAATCCGTTCTTCGTTGATTTGCGTGATGGAGCTAAAAATGAAGCGAAGAAGTTGGGTGTGGATCTTGTGGTGTCCGATGCACAGAATGATTCGGCCACTCAGCAAAATCAGGCGCAAAACGCGCAGTCGCAGGGAGTAAAGGCAGTCATCATCAATCCTGTGGATTCAGATGCTGCCGGCCCTGCGGTAGCACCTCTTCTTTCTGCGAATTTGCCTGTGATTTCAGTGGACCGTTCAGTGACGGGTGAGAAAGTAACCAGTCACATCGCTTCGGATAACGTTGCCGGTGGGGCCCAAGCTGCTGATGCTTTGGCGAAGGCGATTGGAGAAAAAGGTAAGATTCTGATTTTGCAAGGTATGCCTGGAGCTGCTTCGACTCGTGATCGTGGCAAAGGTTTTAAAGATGAAATTAAAAAATTCCCCGGTATTACTGTGGCTGCAGAGCAGACTGCGAAGTTCGATAGATCAGCAGCTTTGGATGTTACGACGAATCTGATGCAATCCAATTCCAATGTTGCTGGAATCTATGCGGAAAACGATGAAATGGCGCTTGGCGCTGTGCAGGCGTTGGGGGCAAAAGCTGGATCTGATGTCAAAGTGGTCGGCTTTGACGGAACCGCGGATGGAATCAAAATGGTGAAGTCAGGGAAAATGTCGGGTACCATCGCTCAGCAGCCGAAAGAACTTGGCAAGCGTGCCGTGGATGCCGCAGCAAAACTGATTAAGGGCGGTAAGGTCGCATCTACTCAGCCGATTGCCGTGAAGACGGTGACCAAAGAGAATGTGGCTGATTTTAAGTGATTAGCAATGAGTGACTAGCAATTAAGGAGTTGTGGCCGGGATGGTAAGGAATTATGGAATTCAGAGACGGTAATGTCAAGTCTGAACATAAATTTCTTGGTTTCTGTCCGTTCTGGTCGCTCCCTTTGACCTCGCGGTATGAATTGGACTAAGGAACAGTATGCTTACACATGGAATATTAAATTCGCAATTGGCTTCAGCGTTGGCTGGTCTGCGTCATAAAGATTTGTTCGTCGTCTCAGATTGTGGGCTCCCTGTGCCTCACGACATTGAAGTGGTTGATTTGGCTTTGATGTTTGGGATACCGCGTTTTGAGGATGTACTTGATGCCCTTAAGCCTGAGCTTATTTTAGAAGCTGGAACTATGGCGGAAGAGGCTCGAGGCGGTCAGGCGGAGGAATGGGTTCGAAAGAGGTTTGATGTCCCTCTGCAGTATGTTCCTCATGATGGTGAGGGTGGCCTCAAAGATTTGGTTCATAACGCCAAATTCGTCATCAGATCAGGCGAGACCACTTCATTTGCGAATGTGATTTTTAGATGTGGGGTTCCGTTCTAAAAACTTCGATGCTGTGTTACAGGTGCAGAATCACGTGTTTATTCTAACGTGTTCTGCACCGGTTTTTGTATTAGCAGATAGCGTTTCCTTTGAACCGATTTTGCGAGACAGAAAACACGCTAACATATGTCTGCGAAGCAGAGTTATGTATGACTATGACAGTTTGACTTTACGTTACATTGACTGTGACCACTTCTATCGAGTAGTCGACGGCCTGATAAGAAGTGGTAATGGCTTTTTCAGGCCGTCATTACTTCCTACTGCTTTGTGGTGATGAAGTACTTGCGAATCTGTTCGGAGTTGCCGTAGGATGCCTGCGCGCCATAATTGGTTGCAGCGTAGCCAGCCACATAGGATGCCAAAGCCGTGCAGTCCTGCAGGGGTAACCCTGAAGCCAAGCCCGCGAGCACCGTACCCATGAAGGCGTCCCCGCATCCTGTCGTGTCCTTTGCAGGCACCTTTGCGGCTTCGATGTGTTTGACGGACTTGTCGCCGGACAACACCATCGATCCGGAGCCTCCCAGTGTGACGATGGCCTCTCGGAAGCCGAATTCGTTCATGGCGGCAGCGATATGCCGCCAGTCTGCGCTAAGCCAATCGCCGTTTTCGGGTTCATGGATGGCGAGCAGCTGCGCCATCTCATGTTCGTTGATTAGCAGTATGTCGCAATAATCGATGAGCTCCTGCGGAAGTTCGGCCTGGAACGGTGAGTCGTTAAGCAGCACCTTGATTCCCGCGTTGTGGCACAATTTCGCCGCAGCGGTCACGGTCTCTATGGGGCTTTCGAGGCACAGTCCCAAAACCGATGAGGCCAGGAGGGCATCCTTTTGCGTTTCCAGGTAGGCCACGTCGACCTGAGCATTGGAGCCGGGGGAATAGACGATGGTGTTTTCGCCGTGGTCGTCAACGGTGATGACGGTGGTGCCACTGGCGCCTGCCACGTGCCTGATATGACTCGTGTCGACTCCCGCTTCAGCTAATTTGCCAATGAGGAAATCCGCGTTTGAATCGTCCCCCACGGCTCCGAAGATGGTGGCTTTCGCACCGATGCGCGCGGCGGCGGCGGCTTGGTTTCCGGACTTGCCGCCAGGGAGTATCTCAAGTTGGCCGCCCGTGACGGTTTCTCCGGGTTCGGGCAGACGGGGCGTGGTCACGGTGTAATCAGCGTTCATTGAACCGACGACACCGACAGCTCCGTTGATGCTGTCTATCAGCGAAATGATTTCGTCCAAGATGGCCTCTTTTCATCGTGTAAAAACCACAAAGCAATACGAACCTATCATATCATGATGAAACGTTTTATCGCTAGGTGTTTGTGTGTTCCGGATCAGTTTCCATATGAATTCTGTTGTTTTATACGTGACGCACTAGACATTTTCAAAAAATTTAGCTGTTTTGACAACGATGCCGTGACTCTTTATCATGGGGGGTTGCAATGATTTAACGTTTTATCGTCTGCGTGATGAGAAGCGCCTGGTTTCTCGGGGGAAGAGGCCGGTGCTTTCAGTGATTGGGTGGTTTACCCCTGGAAGTCAAAGGCATATGTGCAACGCAAATCGAAGGTGGGGAGAAATGGCATACCAGCATCCCTTCTGGCAATCCATCAAGGCTCAGTTTTCCACGAAGTCATTGGTGTTGATTCCCATCGCCGTGGGAATCAACCTTATCGGTGGAACGTTATGCTCTACGCTTAAGCTGCCTTTGTTCATGGACATGATTGGAACCGTCATCATCGCGTGCCTTTCTGGGCCTTGGGTCTCCGCGTTGTGCGGGTTGCTGACCAATATGTTCTTGGCGCTTGTGGCCAATCCCGTGTATCTTCCATACGCCTTGGCCAGTGTGCTGTGCGGACTGGTGGTGGGCTACATGGTCAAGGCGGGACTCATGCGCAAAACGTGGGGCGTGGTTCTCATCTGGCTTGCGCTCGCCCTGGTCAATACCGTCGCTGCCTCCGCCGTCACCGTATTCGTCTATGGAGGTTCCACGGGGCTGAACGGAACCTCGGTGCTCACCGCCACGCTGCTGGTGGCGGTGAAGGACATCATGATTTCGGTCCTGTCGTCATCGTTGGTTGAAAATCTTGTGGATAAAGGCATTACGGTCCTTATCGCCTACCTCATCGTCTCCGGTGTTCCGCAGCGTTTTCTCAGCCAATATGCGATGGGTTCTGTGAAGGAAGCGGGGCCGGTACGGTTCAGCGATGTGGACGAAGATGATGATGACAGCGAACCGGTGGAATTCGTAGGGAGGTGACATGGCGCACGCACTTAATTCATTTCATTCGCTGGGTACTCCTTTGGAGCGCATGCATCCGATCACGAAGATAGTGGCGGTGCTGGCATTGGGCCTTAGTGCTTTGCTCTGGCCTGATTTTACTTTAGGCGCGGCATTGGTGCTTGTGCTCGTCGTCGTGGCTTTTTTGTCCAAACTCGGCCATCCCTTCATGAAGCTCATATTGGGCTTCGGCGTGCCGGTCGCCGTCATGCTTCTTTTCATCCAGGGTGGCTACAGTTCGCGCAACGTCACCATTATCGCTGACTGGGGATTCGTACGGTTCGGGTTGGAGGGGATCGAGCATGCAGCCAAGCTTGTGACGACTTTGCTCGTGTTTTTAGGGTCCTTTTACCTGATGAACAAAACGACGTATGCAGGCCGCCTTGTCGCTGCGCTCACCCAGGTGGGGGTAAGCTCCAAAATCGGCTATCTTATACTGGCAAGCCTCAATGTGGTTCCGCAGATGCAGTTGCGCCTCGCCGTCATCCAGCAGGCGCAGAACGCCCGGGGTCTTGATACGCAGGGAGGACTGGTCGCCAGGCTCAAGGCCTATATACCGATTCTTGGTCCGGTGGTCCTTTCATCGCTCACCGACGCCCAGGAGCGTGGCATGACGTTGGAGACCCGGGGTTTCGGCATCGACGGCGTGCGTCGGACCAGCTATGTCCAGGTGCACGCCAGACGTGCTGATTTCGTCGTAGGCTGCGGCCTGTTGCTCTTTCTGATCATGGTGGCCGTCTTGAGCGTGATGTGGCATTGTGGGATCATCCCCTTGCCGGTACTGATCGGGGGTTCGAGATGAGCGCGTCGATTGCCGTGAGGAATTTTTCGTTTGAATACCAAGGCGCCGATGCAAGAGCACTGAAGAACGTGAATTTTGAAATCATGAAGGGCGACTTCTTCTGCATCATCGGGGCTAACGGCGCTGGAAAGTCCACGTTGTGCAACGCCTTCGTCGGTTTGGTGCCGCATTATTTCTCTGGGAAGATCCGTGGGGACATCCTGGTCGAAGGCAAGTCGATGCGGCAATCCACAGTCGCCCAGCTTTCGGAAACCATAGGGTTGGTGTTTCAGAACCCCTTCAACCAGCTTTCCTACACCGCTGGAACGGTTGCCGAGGAGTTGGCCTACAGTTTGGGCAATCGTGGGATCGCCTATGAGGAGATGGAGCGTCGTGTGCAAGATGTGGCGCGAATGATGCGCATCGACGATATTCTGGACCGCAACCCGGCTGAACTATCAGGCGGTCAGGTCCAGCGCGTCGCGTTTGGTTCGACCTTCATCATGCAGCCTGAAATCCTGGTCCTCGACGAGTGCACCACACAGCTCGACCCTATGGGCGGTGAGGAGATCTTCGACATTGTCAGGCGATTGAACGAGCGTGGCGTCACCATCGTCATGGTCGACCACGACATGGAGCGCGTTGCGGAGCACGCGGATAAGGTGATGGTGCTTGACCGGGGCAAGGTCGCGGCCCTGGGGACGCCGCAGGAGGTCTTTTCCGCTGCCGATCTTGACGTGCATGGCGTTGAGGCCCCTGATTTCCTTAAGATCACGCGGTCACTTTACGAGGCCGGCATGAGCGGGCACAAACCCGATGTAACGCAAAGCGGCGCAATCGATGCAACCAGGGAGGCACTATGCTGAGCGTTGAAACACGGAATCTCGAATATCGGTACGGAAGCGGGCATCGTGCGCTCAAAGGCGTGAACCTATCGCTGCAAGGCAACGATCCGGTGGCCATCATAGGCCAGAATGGCGCGGGGAAGACCACACTTGTCAAGCATTTCAATGGCATATTGAGACCGACCAGCGGAAACGTGCTGATCAACGGAGTCGACGTCAACGAACGTTCCACCGCGCGTTGGGCGGGAACGGTAGGTTATGTTTTCCAGAATCCCGATGACCAGCTGTTTCTGGAGACCGTGCGTAAGGAATTGGAGTTCGGACCCTTGCAGATGGGGTTGGACGAACGCGTCATAGCGGACCGCTTGGAGCGGATATCGGGGCTTGTGGGATTGGATGACAAGTTGGATGTCCATCCTTTCGATCTGACGGCCACGGAGAAAAAATTCTGCACCATAGGCGCCGTGCTCATGATGGAGCCGGGCATCGTGGTCTTTGACGAACCCACCTGCGGCCAGGATATGGCCGGCAACCGACGGCTGGAGCAGATCATCAAGACGTTGGCTCGACAGAATCGACTTTGCATCACCATCTCCCATGATATGAAATTCGTCACGCGCAACTTTCGACGCGTGGTGGTGATGAACCAGGGGAACGTGCTTGTGGACGGAGACGTGGACGAGGTGTTTTCGCAACCGGATGTGCTCCGGCGTTCCTTCGTTGCGCCTCCTCCCATCACCAAGGTGGGTCGGGCCGCCGGGCTGAAAGAGACCGTGTTCACGGTGGAGGGGCTTATGGATGCTGTGAAGCGGCAAAAAGAAAGCGAGGTATGAAGCCTTGAGGACATATAGGAGTTCAGTGCCGACGGGAGCGCAACGTTTCATGCGCTCGTCGGATCGGCCTGCAAGGATCAGCTACGTCATACCAGGGAAGACCGGTGCGCCTTGCCGCCATGTCTCGGGCTGCGGCGGCGCCTCGCCATGCGCGAGATGCCGCATGATTGCTTTTCGCGTTCGGGATTCGGATCTATCGACGCGGCGAACGGTCTGGTCCCAAGGGAAACATTCCAGGCAGAATCGCCGCTTCGTTTGTATGTGCCGTACACGACTGAGGAAAGTCGCGAATCAACTCCAGGCTTTCCGGTCAAAGTGAACAAAAAGGAGAACACCACCATGACACGACCGCTGATTATTGACACCGATCCGGGCATCGATGATGCCGCGGCAATCGCGATTCTTTTCAATAACCCTGAATTCGATGTCAGACTCATTGCCTCGGTCTCGGGCAACGTCGGCATCGGGCACACCACGCGCAATGCGTTGAAGTTGCTGACTTTCCTCGGCTCCCGGATTCCGGTGGCCCGCGGCGCCCAGGCTCCGCTGCTGCGCGACAACCAGTTCGCCACGGAGGCGCACGGCAAGTCCGGCATGGGCTCGTTCGAGTTCCCAGAAGCCGACCAGTCCCTGCTTCTGGACGACAACGCGGTGCTTGCTGAGCGCAAGGTGCTCATGGAAAGCGACGAGCCCGTCACGCTTCTAACCATCGGACCGCTGACGAACATCGCCCTGCTTCTGGCCACCTTCCCGGAGGTCAAGAGCCATATCGCCGAAATCATCATGATGGGAGGCTCTACGGAGCGCGGCAACATCGGTGTTTATGGAGAGTTCAACATCTCCGTCGATCCCCATGCGGCCAAGATGGTCTTCCGTTCCGGCATTCCGGTGACGATGGTGGGTCTTGACATCGGCCGCAAGGCGCGTTTGACCGTCGAGGACCTCGACCGCATGGGTGATGGCGGCGAAGTCGGCCGCATGGTCAGCGACCTTTTCCGTTCATACGACGGCGGGCATATCGAGGATGGAGTGAAGATGTACGACCCTTCGGCCGCCATGTTCCTGCTGGAACCCGAACTCTTCGAAGTGCGCGACGCCTTCGTGGACGTCGAGGTCTCCAGCCCGATCACCATGGGCGCCACCGTCGTCGATTTCGACGGCATCCTTGGACAAGCGGTCAATGCCAAAGTCTGCGTGGACGTGGACGTGGATGCGTTCCGCGAACACTACGTCGAGCGCGTCCTCAAGGCGCGCCGCCACTGAGCTTTCCGGATTTCCTAAATTTCCAACAAAAAGAAAGGAAAAACAATGGCTGATGCCTCAGTCAAAGAAAAGCATAACGGCATTCCCGTGCCTGAAGAAGGCACGCCGGAATTCGCGCGTATGAACAAGATGGTCAGGGTCGCGATTCCGATCGTGCTCGTCATCTTTACGATGGGCGTCCTGCAACAGCAGGCCTTCGGCATGATCTATGTCAACATCGGTGACCAGCTGGGACAGAAGAACCTTGCGCCGCTGATCACCTCCCTGCCGGGCATCGTGCTCGGTATTGTCTGCGTCATCTATGGGTCGTTGGGTGATTTCGTCTCGCTCAAGAAGATGATGCTGATAGGTACCGTCGTATTCATCCTCGGATCCATCCTGGGTTGCTTCGGTACGCTGAACATCTGGCTCGTCATCGCCGCGCGCGTGCTGCAATCGGCGGGTTGGCAGGTCTCCGGCTCCATCTTCCTGGTGCTTGTCTCCAAGTACGTGGAAAAGAGGAAGCGTGTGATCTGGTACGGCGTGTTCGTGGCGGTCTTCCGTTTCGCCGCCGCCTTGGGTGTGTTCCTCGCCGGCTACATGACGCTTCTGGATTGGCGCTGGCTCTTCGCCATCGGCATCCTCGCGGTCTTCCTTCTGCCGTTCCTTGCCAAGAACCTTCCCGATGAGCACGCCGAGGGGGCGAAGATCGACATCGCCGGCTTCGTGCTCATCGGTCTGTTCGCGGCCTGCGTCACCATGTTCTTCACCGACATCAGCTGGGGCTGGGGCATCGCCTCCGTCGTCTCCCTCGTGGCGTTCGTGGTGTACATCTTCAAGGCGAAGAATCCGTTTGTCACCCCTGAGCTGTTCAAGAACCCGGCGTTCGATATGACCATGATCGTCATCTTCGTGGGCTACTTCTTCAGCTACACCCTCAACGCGGGCGTGAACAACATCGGTCTGAACGTGTATCATATCGATTCATCGAAAGTATCGAACCTCTTGGTGTGGTCCATCATTCTCGCTGCGGTGATGGGTTTCGTCGCAGGTCCAATCATCCAGCGCATCGGCCGCAAGGCATCGATCATTCTCGCGCTTACCTGCATGGGCGGCGGCCTGATCCTTCTGGCCTTCCTCATTCCGGCAGGCAAGGTCTGGGCGCTCGCCGTGGCTCCGTGCCTGTATTACTTCGGTACGTCTTTCTTCTACCAACCTATCGTCGATACCGCCACGTTGACGGTTGAAGCGGAGGAATCCGGGCGAGTGCTCGGCTTCAACGACCTCATCCAGGCCATCACCGGTTCCATCGGCGTTGCCCTCTTCGGACAGGTGATGGCGAACGGGGCGTTGGGCTCCGGCAGCCTGGCCGGCACGGAACAGGGGCTCGCTTCGACGTATGCCAATGTGTTCATGATCGGCGGCGTCGTCATCCTCGTCGCATTGGTGATCTTCCTGTTCTCCATGAAGATGATCTACTCTCATTCGCGTGCGCCTGAGGACTAGATAGAACTCTTCCGCCGCTGCTCGGGCTTCATAGTCTTGAGCGGTTCGGACAGTTCGATTGCGGGGGCGAGGTTCGTTGGAACCCGCCCCCATTTGCGTATCCGGATTCCAGTGGGGACGCATCGGCAACGCGATGGCGTAACAGGCCCCTCCAGCTGTGCAAGGTCCGACCAGCTAACGTGGTGCGGATTGAAAAACGGTATAAAACGGCCGTCAATAGGCAGTAGCTTCGTCTTTGACGGGCGACTTCCAGGAATACACAGTCCCAAGTGAGCCAGCCGATGTTTTTGGGCTGCGGATAGACTTTTAGTGCGCGTACAGGTTGCGCGGATGCATATCTTCGGGCAGGCCGTCCATAAGGCCACTGACTGAACCGGATTCGAAAACCGACCGAATGCCTGCGGCCAGAAGCGGGGCTATGGAGAGTACCGTCATATTCGGCAGGCGTTTGGCTTCGGGTACGGGCACGGTGTCCATCAGGACAATCTCGCGTGCCCCGCTCTCCCTGAGGCGTTCCACCGCAGGACCTGAAAGGATGCCGTGCGTGGCCACCAAGGTGACGGATTTCGCCCCGGCCTCGCGCAGTGTGCGGACCGCTTCGCAGATTGTGCCGGCGGTGTCGATCATGTCATCCACGACGACGCAGTCACGTCCGCCCACGTCGCCGATGATGCCGTGCGCCACGGCGTGGTTTGGTCTGGTCACGTCACGGGTCTTGTGGATGAAGGCCAGGGGGAGTCCGCCTAGTTTCGCGGCCCAACGTTCGGACACCTTGATTCGTCCGGCATCAGGGGACACGATGGTCGTGTTCTCCAGGGGCATGGATCCGCGCACGTAGTCCAGCAATATTGGCATGGCCGTCAGGTGGTCCACTGGACCGTTGAAGAAGCCCTGCTCCTGCGAGGCGTGGAGGTCCACCGTCATGATGCGGTCTGCGCCGGCCGTGTACAGGAGGTCGAACATGAGACGGGCGGTTATGGGCTCGCGGCCCAAGCCCTTCTTGTCCTGACGCGAATATCCGAGGAATGGCGCGACTACGGTGATCGAACGTGCGGAGGCCCGTTTGAGGGCATCGATCATCAGCAGCTGTTCCATGATCCATTTGTTGATCGGATTGGTGTGGCTTTGGAGTACGAACACATCGGCACCACGCACGGGTTGGGTGAACCTGACGTACATCTCGCCGTTCGCAAAATCGTAGGCAGTGGTTTCAAGCAGTTCACAGCCGAGATATTCGGCGGTCGCCTCGGCTTGCTCAGGGTAAGCACGACCTGTCACTACAGCCATACGTTTTTTCGGTCTGCCATCTAAGATCGCCGACATATCCCGCCTTCCGGTTCACGATCATGCCACGTTCATCGCGACATTCCAATTATACAGGCACCCTGGCGCAAAGCGGGTGCGACGGCGTCGCGGCTGTCAGCATCGCAGGTTAAACTAGTAAGGCTGTTGGCAAGAATCAAGACTTCCAACGGCATGCATACACACTCCTGTCACGGAAACGCCGTGGCCGACTTGAGTCCAAAGGAGGTGGGTGATGTCTGCACACAAGTATGAACTGATGTTCATCGCCGATCCTGAGCTTGATGAGCGAGCTCTGAGGAAGCTGACCGATCAGTATATGGAAACCGTCACTAACGAGGGCGGTAAAGTGGAAGAGCCCGATATCTGGGGTCGCCGCAAGCTCGCCTATGAGATTGACGACAAGAACGAGGGCAACTACGTTGTGGTCAACTACAGCTGCGAACCCGCTGTGAGCGCCGAACTTGACCGTGTGCTTAACCTCAACGATTCCGTGTTGCGCACAAAAATCATGCGCAAGGACGTGAAGTAACAACCGTTTACATTTGAAGCCGTTATGCACGACTGGTCCGTCCGAGGGCGGCGGCCGTTGGAGGGCGGCGTTACGAGACCTTGTTCAAGGTGCCGTATACAAGTCGACAAGACCACCGAGTCTTAAGGAGGCGGATCATGGCTGGTGAGACGACGATTACGATCATCGGGAATCTGACTGCGGATCCGGAGTTGCGCACCATCGGCAGTGGTGCGAGCGTGGCGAGTTTCACCATCGCTTCCACCCCGCGTACGTTCGACCGCAACACGAACCAGTGGGTGGACGGCAATGCGCTGTTCATGCGCTGTTCCGCCTGGCGGGATTTGGCGGACCATTGCGCCAACAGCCTGACCAAGGGCATGCGCGTGATCGCCACGGGACGGTTGCAGCAGCGCTCCTACCAGGCGAACGATGGCACGAACCGCACGGTCGTGGAGATGACGGTCGATGAGATCGGCCCCTCCCTGCGCTACGCGACGGCCCAAGTCCAACGTCAATCTTCTTCCGGAGGTTTCCAAGGCGGTTCGCGGGGCGGCTTCCAAGCCGGAGGCGTTCCTGCTGGGCAGGGGGCCTACCAAGGTGGAGCCGGTGGATATCAGGGCGGTGCCTCGACATCCGGTCAGGCCGCAGGTCAGGGAACTCAGAATGCCGCGCCTGCAGCTGATCCTTGGGGGCAATCCACCACGTCGGGAGAGGGATTCGGCTCGTTCGGGTCGGACTCTGAGTTCGGCGGGGACGACGATCCTGAGTTCTAAGCGCCGAACAGCGTAACGGTTATCAGTATCAGTTTCATTATTTGTAGTAAGGAGTACATCAGAAATGTCACGCAAAAGGCCGCAACCACCGGTCAAACCATTCAAGAAAAAGCCAAATCCATTGAGCGCCGCGAAGATTCATGAGATTGACTATAAGGACGTCGCTCTGCTTCGTAAGTTCATCTCCGATCGTGGCAAGATTCGTTCCCGCCGCATCACCGGTGTCACCATCCAACAGCAGCGTGAGATCTCCCGTGCCATCAAGAACGCGCGCGAGATGGCTTTGCTGCCCTATTCCGGCAACGGCCGCTGAGGAGGGGACATGGCTACTACCAAGATCATTCTTACCAAAACCGTTTCCAACCTCGGCCAGAGTGGCGACGTTGTAGAGGTCAGGGCTGGTTATGCCCGTAACTACCTTATTCCACAGGGCTTCGGCTTTGCCTACAGCAAGGGTGCCGCTGCGCAGATCGATGCGCTGAAGCGCGCCCGCCTGGCCAAGTCAGTGGCCACCCGTGAGGATGCCGTCGCCGCCAAGAGCGCAATAGAGGGAACCGTTGTGGAAATCAGCGCGAAGGTCTCCGAGTCAGGCAAGCTTTTCGGTGGAATCTCCACTGCGGATATCGCGAAAGCGCTTGAATCCAAGGCTGCCGTCGATCCGAAGTCCATCAAGGTCGATTCCATCAAAACCACCGGTGACTTCGCCGCGACTGTGACGTTGCATCCGGAAATCTCGGCTTCCTTCACCGTGAGGGTCGTTTCCGAGTAGGTCTTTTCTCGGTATATGGCAAGGTGTCTTCATGTCCCTTCAATGGGTGTGGAGGCACCTTTCTACTTTTTGTGACTCTCCTCTGGTCGCGGCGATGCAACATACTGGCGTGTGCCCTTTTCCGGGCCTTTCCAATAGCATGCATCGAACGTGGGCAGGGCTGAAGCCGCCATGGAAAGATCGAACTGAACAAGGCAGTGGATCGGGCTCGGCTATAGGTGAAGATTTGTTGAAAGTCAGCGGTTGGAAAATCGGGAAGGAAGGCGCTGTATTCGTGTGCGCAGACAGCAGTTCGCAAGCAAGAGAACGGTCCCTGAAAAACGACTGCGGTGAAGGCGGTGCCGGCCTTTCAGGCGGCTCGTCCCCGGATGCGAACGTTCCGATGTCGACCAAGCTGTCCATTGCGGGTGTGGGGATGCTTTCGTTCATCGGGATTCTTACGGAGACCTCGCTCAACGTCACTTTCCCGAGGTTGCAGAAGGAGTTCGGGGAGCCACTTTCCACGGTGCAGTTGCTGACTTCGGGATATCTGCTGATGGTCACGCTCATGATGAGTGCCTCGGCTTATCTGATGAAGCGTTTCGACGCACGGGTCCTGTTCCGCACCGCATCGGTGCTTTGCCTCGTGGGCGTCGTCCTGTGTTCGCTGCCCGGCACGGGTTTTTGGGTGTTGCTTTCCGGCCGCCTGTTACAGGCCATGGCTACCGGCATCTCCACGCCGTTGATGATCAACCTGATTCTTTCTTTGGTCCCCATCAACCGGCGAGGTGCCTACATGGGCATTGCCAATATGATTACTTCGTTCGCGCCGGCTTTGGGCCCCACCTATGGCGGAACCATCAACAACTTCCTCCAATGGCGCGCGATTTTCGCTGGGCTGGTTCCGCTCATCCTCGTCGCGTGGGTCATAGGCGAATGCAATGTGCGTCTTGAGGCGTCGGGCAAACGGGTTGGTGGAGGTTCTTCCTTCGATGGCTTGGGACTCGTGCTGCTGTGCTTTGCAATGCTTGGCATCACACAGATCTTTGACCAGATCAGCGTCAGCGGCGGTTGGTCGTCGCATGTCGCGATCGCCATCGCCGTGGCGGTCGTAGCGTTGTTCTTGTTCGTGTGGCGCTGTCTGGCCGCACGTTCGCCCCTACTTGACCTGCGCATCCTGAAGAAGCCGATCGTCGCGTTGCGCGGCTGCAATTATTTCATCCTTCAGTTCGTCAACATCGGTTGTTCCTTCATGCTGCCCGTATTCGCTGAGAACTTCCTCCATGTGGATTCTATGGCCGCAGGCTGATGCTGCTTCCAGGGTCGTTGCTGGGTGCGGTCATGGCGCCGATTGCGGGAAGGTTGTACGACCGGCATGGGCCGGCCCGCATCCTTTCGGCCTCGAACGTGCTCGTTCTGTTGGGTGCAGTGGCGATGTACCTTCTGGCAGGCAATGCCGGAATAGTGCTTATCGGTTTCCTTTACGCCTTCTTGAGGCTTGGGTTCAACCTGGGGTATGGGAATACCATGTCGGATGCAAGCAAGTTCGTCGAACCGGCGCGCCAGACGGATTTCAACCCTTTGTTCAACGTACTGCAGCAATACGCCGGATCGTTGGGGACTACGGTCTTCTCCATGTCATTGTCGATAAGCACGATTCACATGCCTGGAAATGTGGCGGTGGCCAATCTCGTCGGAGCCAGACATGCGTTCCTGCTGGTAGTAGCCGTTGGTGTGGTGGCCGTTTGCCTTACGTTCGTTTCGATCAGGGTCCGGCCCAGCTGGGTGATCAGGTCCGCAGCATTCAGGTCTGATATTTCCTGCTGCCCGTTTCATTTACCTAATGCTGTGCGGGGAGGCTGAAGTGTGAATGGGGATGCGGGGATGCTGATGTTTCGTGACGGAGGCATTTCCAGCACCGGTGCAAGTCCCTGTCGGCGGCATGGGGCGATAAGCATGAGAGGGTACATCAGATGTGAAGGGTGTGTCAGACGTTATACGGTTACCGTCCGCCGAACGTGAGACGACAGTAGGGCGTTCGGGAATGTGGAAGCTTTCTGGTTCAAGCCGTGTATTCCGATCGTACAGAATGTCTGACGCCGGTGACGGCGATTCCCGGTATCCCGTCAATCGTGGGCGAAGTGCGCCGGCGCCCCGGGCGTCAGTCCGTTGGCGCTGTGAGGTTCGGGACTGAAGCTTCGGCATTGTGGCCTGATTTGACTTCGATGCGACTTGAAGCGGTAGGGTGGTACGTTGATGTGGTTGGTCGGTTGGCGAGATTGGTTGCCGAGTCTGATGGGAGCCTGGCGGGTTGCCGTTGGCGGCCCGACGCTTACTGACGCGATCGGTCTTCGCTATGTCTACAAGGAGGAATGAAATGGCTGTCAAACAAACTGCTGGGCACGATAGACTCGGAAAATTCGCACCTGAATTCGCGCATTTGAACGACGACGTGCTTTTTGGCGAGGTCTGGAGCCGTGAAAGCGAGCTTTCGGCGCATGATCGCTCCATGATCACGATCTCCGCCATCATCGCCATGGGCGCCACTGAGCAGCTTGATGCGCATTTGAACCTGGGTAAGAAAAACGGTATCACGAAGCAGGAGATTTCGGAGATGATCACTCATCTCGCGTTTTATGTGGGCTGGCCCAAGGCCTGGTCCGCCTTCAACCGCGCCAAGGAGGTGTGGAGCGACGACGCGGATTGATTAAGCGGCCTCTGTGCACGGCATCCGGTTGATCGTGACTTATCCTTATATCGGCGTGCGTTGGCACTTGCCGTCGCAATCACCGGTCGCTGAACGTCGTTGCGTTCGTTCGTTTTCCCTAAGTCTCCCCTGTGTCCGCCCTCGCACTGTGGCCCCATGACAATGGAACGGGGGTGAGGCATTGCGACTTCACCGCCGATTGCGTTTCTGCGCTGGCAGCTGTAAAGGCGATGGCCGACCTATGTTCGGTCATATACTGAAGTCAACATCAACTGGTGCAAGGCGGTTCAAGGGTCGAGGCGCTTGGCACGGCCGGCATCCGTTGTTGGTGTCGTCTGTGAAAGGGGCGAAATGAACAATCACATGAGTGACATGAAACCGGAGTCTGCAAGGATCACGGCTTCGCAGGCCATGATCAAGGTGCTCGAGGAGTGGGGCGTGGAACACGTTTTCGGCCTGCCGGGAGGGTCGTTCGATTCGACCATGGACGCCCTCCATGTCAGGTCCGACACCATGAAATACATTCAGGTGCGTCATGAGGAGGCGGGTGCCCTGGCCGCCGCAGGAGAGGCGAAATTCACCGGCAGGATAGGGGTATGCTTCGGTTCCGCGGGCCCGGGTGCGGTGCATCTGCTCAATGGTCTGTATGATGCCAAACACGATCATGTGCCGGTGTTGGCTTTGGTGGCTCAGGTGCCGACCAGCGCCATGAACACCGATTATTTCCAGGAGCTGCCAGAGGAACCAATCTTCGCTGACGTGGCGTGCTTCAACCGAACCGTCATGACGGCCGAGCAGCTTCCTGCGGTGGTTGACCAGGCGATTCGTCAGGCTTATGAACATTCAGGCGTGGCTGTCGTCATTATTCCCAAAGACCTGGGTTGGCAGCAGATCGACGACACGTTCCATGCCACGGCGCATGACTATGCCTCCACAAACGAGTACCCGGCACCGGATATGGGACTCGTCCGTAGGGCGACCGAAATGCTGACGAACGCCAAGCGGCCGCTCATCTACTTCGGCATGGGCGCCCGTGGAGCCGGCAAGGAAATCAAGGAGCTTTCGGACAAACTGCAGATACCGATCATGTCAACAGCTCTGGTCAAAGGCGTGCTTGCTGACAGTGATCCGGCTTATATGCTTTCTGCCGGTCGCGTGGCTTCCAAACCGGGTGTGGACGCGGCGCGCACGGCTGATGTGGTCTTGTTCATCGGCGCGAACATGCCGTTCCTGCCATTCTTTGTCGGTCCCGAGACCACGGTGATACAGGTCAACACCAAAGCCACTGATATGGGTAAGCGCCACAGGGTGGATTTGGGCATCGTCGCTGACGCGAAGGCGACGTTGCAGGCGATGGTTCAAATTGCCCGACCGGTGGAGTCGAGGACCTATTACGACGCGATGGTCGCAGACAAGAAAAACTGGAACCAGTGGCTTGCCGCGCGTGCTGAAGTCGACAAGACTCCGCTTGACGTGGATGCCGTATTCACCCAAATCAACCGCATCGCAAAATCCGATGCGGTGTTCTCCGTGGATGTAGGCAATGTCACCATTGATGCGGTGAGGTTGCTTGACATGGTGCCCACCCAGAAGTTCGCCACCTCCGCATGGTATGCAACCATGGGCAACGCGGTGCCGGCGGCGATTGGGGCGCAGGAGAGCTATCCGGACAGGCAGGTGTTCTCAATCAGCGGCGACGGCGGCTTCGCGATGAACATGCAGGACATTCTTACTCAGGTAAAGTACCGAGAGCCGATCATCAACGTGGTGTTGACCAATGAGGCTTTGGGATTCATCGAAGCCGAACAGGACGATAACCACCAGGCACACAGTGGTGTCGATTTGATCGATGCCGACTACGGTACCGCGGCAGCCGGTCTGGGAGCCAAGGGCTATGAGGTGCACACCCTCGCAGAGCTGAGGCAGGCGTTCGAGGAAGCGGCCCAGTATACGGAGCAGAGGCGTGGTCCGGTGGTGATCGATGTCAAAATCGCCAATGACCGTCCGCTACCGGTCGAGCAGCTGGCCTTGGAGCCTGATGCCAGGTTCAGCCAGGAATACGTCGACCAGTTCAAGGCCACATATCACACTGAAGGACTTACGCCGGTGAGCGAGCTGCTGAATAGGTTCGGTGCCTAGTTCCCGCTTGTGGAAGGCGCGTGGAGGGCGGCGTCATATCGGATCAGCCGGTATGACGCCGCCCTTCGCGATACCTGGAACCGCCGAGGATCTTCTGTGAGTACCATCGCCTATCCTGTTTGTAGGCATGCGCCGTATTTGGCATAGGCTCGCAAAGAAGGCGATTCAATGTTGAAGATACGGCTGAAGATGTGCATGCCTGGGAAAGAAGGTTCGTATGGCTGGTGTATTGGCGTTGACTGATGAGGAACGGCTGAGGTCCGAAGAATGGACCGAGATCGACGGTGACCTCAAAGGCGTGGAGCCCGGTTTGGCACGTGCGGTGGTCTCCGCCCGCGTGGGTATGGCCAAGGCCGACTGTCCTCGTTCGCACTACTGGAGGGTGCCTGAAGACGTTGACTGTTTCGATGACATCCCGTACTTGGATGACGGTATTCGCGGGCATAAGCTGGATGTCTACCTGCCGCATGACGCTGTGTTGCGTGGTGGGCATGCCCTTCCTGTGTATGTCGACATTCACGGCGGCGGGTTCACATACGGGTACAAGGAGCTCAATCGTAATTTCAACGTGAATCTTGCTGAACAAGGCTTTGCTGTCCTTTCGTTGAGTTACAGGCCGTTTCCTCAAATTGATTTTCTCGGTCAGTTGCGTGATGTATTCAGTGCATTCTCGTGGATCGGGGAGCATTTGGGCGATTATCCGGTGGATTCCGGCTCGCTGTTCATCACGGGGGATTCGGCCGGGGGCACGCTTGGCTTGTATGCTTTGGCGATCGAGTCTTCTGATGCCATGTCGCGGGCGTTCGGTATCGAACGCTCAGGTCTTCGTTGGAAGGGCGCCGCTTTGGTTTCGGGACTTTTCGACCTTACGTCGTATGTGGATCTCGCGGCTGGCCGGCCCCCTCGTGACCCAGCTCAGGTGTTTGATGGCTGGGAAGTTCTGGCCCCGGCGATGTTCCGTGGTTTGGTGGGTGATGCGGAGCACTATGTCGATTTGGGAACGCTGACGGATGAGGTTGAGTTGCCTTCGGTCTTCCTGAACACCAGCAGCGATGACTTCATTGAGTGTCATTCCTTGCGACTGGCTTCGGAGCTCAGCCGTCACGGTCGTGATTTCGAGTTGCATGACGTTTATGCACCCAAGGGACGGGCGCTTGGGCACGTTTACCCTGTATGCATGAGTTGGTTGCCTGAGAGTCAGGAGACGTTGCGGCGAATACGCGAGTTCTCATACGGCCGTATCTGAATCCTGAGGTTTTGATTCGCGCCCGTAGCGGGGCGTTTGGATGCATTTGGCCATGCGCGGATTAGCTATATTGATGGCTGGTCTGACCGAAATGACGAAATCTACGTCATTTCGGTTTACGCTTAGTTTCGTTGTTTGCATCTCGGGAATGATTATTTCACGTATCCTGCATTTTACAGCCGCAACTTTCGCCGATCCATAGCTTTACGGGCAGGCGAATGGACAAGGGTTCCTTCCAGGGTTGCCCATTTTGTTTGATGAGCAATTTCGCCGCCAATCGTCCCATTCCCTCACTGGGCTGTCGTATGGTAGTCAGTTTCGGATTTGAAAGCCGGCCGGCGATGATTCCGTCGAAGCCGGTGACGATTACGTCCTCGGGCACGCGTAAGCCCAAGGATTGCAGAACGGCGATGAAACTCAGTGCTAGCTGGTCGGTTACACACACTACCGCTTCCGGGAGAAGGCCTCTTTCGATGACGGATTGTATTTCCGCCCTATATTCCTCGTACGTGCTGTTCTGATTAAGCCACGAACCTTGGAAAGGTTCGGTTAGCGTAATTTGGTGCTCGCGGGAATACTTCTGCAAGGCATGGTATCGCTCATATGTATCAGGAGCCGCAAGCGGTCCTAGGAAAGTCATGCTCGAGACATGATGTTTCTGAACAAGATGATCGGCGATGGCGTTGATGCCTGCTTCGTTGTCGGCTTGGATGGTCAGAATATTGGCTTTCTGCTTTGGTTCGCTGAGAAGTACGAGAGGAAGCCGTTCGGAAATGCTTTTGAGGATGGCTGGATTTTGTTTGAACCCTTCGAAGAGCGCTATTCCATCGACCCTACCCACGGCATTGGTGAATGATTCATATTCGCCATTGCTTAATGAAGTCAGGAACAATGCCTGGTTTCGTTCTTTGCACTCAAGTTCGAAGCCGTGCTCTATTTCATCCACATACAGTGGATATGTGGCTGGCAAAAATCGTTCGGGGACATCGCCGTCGGAATTCTCGTCATCTATGTTTTGCGTGATTTTGCCTTGCAGCTGAGGCCAGAGAGGGTGGGTGATGAGCATGTCGAAGGAGAATAATCCAATGGCGTTCGTTTTACCGCTCGCTAGACCACGGGCATCGCTGCTCGGAAAGTAATGCAGATCCTGAGCGGCCTTCAAGACCTTGGCCCGCGTGTCATCCTTCACGCGTTCCGGATGGTGGAACACATGCGACACGGTGCCGATCGAGACGTCAGCCTTAACCGCGACATCGTATAACGTGCTTCTTTTGATCGCTGCCATTTCCCTGCCTTAGCCGCCGAACAACTCTGTCAGTCACGTTGATATGCGGCTAACGCCAACCATTATAAGCATAGGGGTGCGAATGTGTTGGTGTCGCGAGGGCAATGTTTTCAAAGAGTTGAGCGTTATCATGTGCAAGCGTTCAAACACCTTTCGACTATCAACACACATGAGTTGACAAATTGAAAATGAAGCGCTTCAATAATAGTGCAATGATTTGCACATTTCAGATAGGAGAAACCGAAATGAAACAACATTGGAATCGCATCGTCGCGATGGGGCTCAGCGTTGCAGCCGTTGCTTCTCTTGGCGCCTGTGGCAGAAACAACAGTACCGGATCGGATAATGCCGATGCGGTGAGCACGATTGATGACAAACCCGCCAAGGGCGACCTCAACATCTGGGCGATTGGCAACGAGGGTGAATTATTGCCTAAATTCGTAAAGGAGTTCAACAAAGAAAATCCTGATGCTCGCGTTACGGTGACGTCCATCCCATGGTCTTCAGCACACGATAAGTTCCAGACGGCCATTGCCGCCGGCAAGGAGCCTGACATGGCGCAGATGGCGAACACCTGGATGGCTGATTTCTCTAATGCTTTTGCCGAAAATCCTAAGAATCTGAGTGAAAAGGGTTTCTCGCCGGACGCGATGAAAGAAGTCAAGCTTGGTGGCAAGACTATAGGCTTGCCATGGTATGCGGATACCCGAGTCCTTTACTATCGCAAGGATCTGTTGAAGCAGGCGGGCTGGGATCAGCCTCCTAAGACTTGGGATGAGCTTAAACAGGCTTCAAAGGATCTAAAGGAAAAAGCGGGTGTTGAAAATCCCTTGCGTCAGTTGCCTAAAGGTACCGATGCTTTTATGGGGGCATGTCCATTTTATTTCTCTGCCGGTGCTGATTACACCAAGGATGGAAAGTGGACGCTTGACACGCCGGAGTTTAAGAAGGGTATGGAATTCTCCGCGAGCTTCTTCAAGGAAGGGCTGTCCGATGTCAACGTCGATGCCAATCCGGGCGCAGACACCAAAGAATTCGTGGCCGGCAAGACTGCCATGCTGTTCGGAGGGCCGACATCGGTGGGACAGATCAACGAAGCTGGTGGAACCGGTATGAATGAAAAGTTTGGTACCGCACTTATCCCCAAGGAAAGCGCTTCATCAAAGCCTTCGGTTTCGTATCTTGGCGGTTGTGACTGGGTTGTGTTCAAGGATTCAAAGAAACAGGCGATTGCGTGGAAGTTCATACGTTGGGCCAGCAAGCCGGCGAATCAGGTCTTGTGGTACAAGATTTCCACCGATTTGCCAACTCAGCAGGATGCTTGGAACGATCCACAGCTGAAGGGTGACGACAAACTCGTGGCTTTCGGTGAGCAACTTAAGAATGCCAAAGCGGCTCCGACAATAAGCACTTGGCAGCAGGTCTCCTCCGTAGCTGATTCCGAGGTGGAGAAGATCTACCGCAATGCCGAAAGTGTTGATGCAGGTCTTAAGAACATGCAGTCTCAAGCCGATGGCATCGGACTTGGCAAATAGGCATGGCGGCAGGCATTGACTATGCATAGCAAAAATAATAAGGCGCAAGGTACTGATGGTGCCTTGCGCCGACACCAGACGATGATTGCTTGGGGCTTCTCCCTGCCGTTCATTGTCATTTTCGGTCTTTTCATGTTATTGCCGCTCCTCTCCGCTCTATACATGTCGTTCACTGACATTACTGCGCGTGATTTGCGGACTCCATTCAACGTGAACTTTGTGGGATTGCAGCAGTATGCCGCATTATTCAAAGATCCGCTGTTCCGTCATTCCCTTGTGGTGACCGGAATATTCGTGATCATCGGTGTACCGCTCACTCTGGTCGTGGCTATGGCGCTCGCGGTGGCTTTGAACAAAGGTCTACGGCACGTCAATTCGTTTTTCAGAGCCATTTTCTACGCGCCGGTCGTGGCGAGCGTCGTTGCGGTGTCCGTGGTTTGGCGCTATATACTCCAGGGTGATGGCTTGCTCAATAATCTCTTGGGGGCGATCGGCATTCATGGACCCAATTGGCTCAACGATACACATGTCGCGCTGTTTGCGCTGATTATCATGACTGTTTGGCGTAACGTCGGAACAAGCATGATCATCTTTATCGCAGGTCTGCAGAGCGTCAATCCCGAACTTGAGGAAGCTGCTTCGATCGATGGATGCAATGCTTGGAAACGCTTTTTCCATATCACGCTGCCGTTGCTCAAGCCTACGATCCTGCTGTCCCTGGTTCTGGTCTCGGTCGCCTATTTGCAGTTTTTCGACGAGTCGTTCGTGATGACGCAAGGCGGCCCTTTGGATGCTACGTTGTCGGCCTCGTACTACATCTACAAAAAGTTCGGTTTTGGACAATATGGAATGTCATCCGCCGCCAGCTGGGTCTTGTTCCTGATCATAGCCTTGGTGAGCGCTTTGCAGTTCCGTATCATGCGCTCGGATAAGTAGGAGGGAAGATGAATAATTTGGATGTTGCCTCCGTGCAGAATGTAAGTCGGGCTAATCGGGTATCCGGAATCGAGACTCCTGAGAACGTATTGCCATGGTATAAACGTTTTATGCGTGCGCACGGTTTAGTCTATATTGTGTTGGCCTTTGTGGCCGTTGTTTGGATATTTCCGTTCTTTTGGATGATTCTGGGGTCCCTGAAAACTCAGCAGGAGATCATGGCCGTGCCGCCGAAGCTGTTTCCGCAACATGCCACGCTGGGGAATTTCTATCAGTGGTTCACGCAGTTGCATTTCGGAAATTATTTCGTCAATAGCCTGATTGTGGCAGTCATGGTCGTGCTCGGGAATGTGGTGTTCTGCTCCATGGTGGGTTATGCATTGGCCAAGATGGATTTCGCCGGTAAGAAGATTCTTTTTGGCTGTGTCATGGTGACGTTGATGATTCCGTCGGTCGCGACATTCGTGCCGTTGTTCGTCATCATATCCGACATGCACCTGCTGAACAGCTATGCATCATTGATTCTCCCCTATTTGGTCCAACCTATTGGTGTCTTTCTTATGCGTCAGTTCATCGGTGATGTTCCTGATGCCTTGATGGAAGCGGCGAGGATCGATGGTGCCGGTGAGCTACGCATATTCGCGCAGATAGTATTGCCGCAGTGCGGGCCGGCGCTCGCGACGTTGAGCATTCTGACGTTCCTATCCTCCTGGAATAACTTCCTGTGGCCGTTGGTAGCGGCGCAGAGTTCCGACAGGTACACGCTGCCGGTGGCCTTGTCGCTCTACTCAACGGGGCAGAATGCGACCAACTACAGCGTGTTGCTTGCGGGCTCGGTGCTCATCATCACGCCGATCATGCTCCTGTTCATCTTCCTGCAGCGTTATTTCATCCAAGGTGTGGCGATGTCAGGCATCAAATAAAGAAGCAAAAGGTGGTGTCTGAGGTGATGAAACATACTGAGATGCTAGTTATTGGGTATAGCTTATTCGGTATTCATGCAATGTTCAGACGCTGAATCTAGCATAGGATGGTCGGTCGCTTAGTTACCAGAGGCATGTGTGTTGCGGATGATCACTATGGTGACCGACCTTTCGTATGCAATGAAGTAGAAGGAAATACAGAATGACAGGAAAGACCTTACAATTTCCCAACACGTTCTTTTGGGGAGCGGCCACGGCGGCGCATCAAATCGAAGGCAACAACGTCTCTTCGGATTGGTGGGAGCGTGAGCATATGCAAAACGGCGGTTTGTCGGAGGCTTCGGGGGATGCCTGTGACAGCTATAACCGTTATGACGAAGACATCAGGTTGCTGGCGTCATCTGGATTGCAGTATTACCGCTTTTCTTTGGAGTGGGCACGTATCGAGCCTGAGGAGGGGTGTTTTTCCAAGGCTCAGATCATCCATTACCGTAATATGATAGAAGCCTGCCACCGCTATGGCGTGGAACCCATGGTCACCTTGCACCATATGACTTTGCCGTCCTGGTTCGCACGTAAAGGAGGTTGGAGGTCTGCCGACGCCGTCGATCTCTTCGTCCGATATGTGAAAGAGGTTTCTCCTATTCTTCATGATGTGAAGTGGGTGTGCACCATCAATGAGCCCAATATGGTGGCCATGACTTGGAATGGCACTGATGGTGCGGACATGGCCGCGGCTTCCTTGCCGCAGCCCGATCTGACGATCGGGGGCACGCTTGCCAAGGCGCATAAGGCCGCCTGTGATGTGCTGCATGGGGAATATCCTTCGCTGATGGTCGGCTGGACCGTGGCCACGCAGGCTTTCCATGCCATGCCTGGTTGTGAGAAGGAGACGGAGGAATACGCATATCCGCGTGAGAATTATTATCTTGAGGTTGCAAACGGCGATGATTGGCTTGGCGTGCAGGGATATTTGCGCACGTTCATCGGCAAGGACGGACCAGTGCCATTCCCCGACGATGTCGAACGCACGCTCACCGGTTGGGAGTATTTCCCGCCTGCCGTGGGTATCGGAGTGCGCAATGCTTGGGATAAGTCCGGTCATACTCCGATCGTCGTGACGGAGAACGGTATCGCCACAGCCGATGACAAGCGTCGGCTGGACTATACATATGGCGCGCTTTGTGCAATTCGCTCCGCGATGGATGACGGCATAGACGTACGTGGTTACATACACTGGTCCTTATTGGACAATTATGAATGGGGCTCGTTCAAGCCTACTTTCGGACTTGTGGCGGTCGACCACGAAACCTTTGAACGCAAACCTAAGCTTTCCCTTCAATGGCTTGGAAATGTTGCGAAGACGGGTACGGTGGGCGATCCATCCGAGAGATAGTTTTGACGCGAACCTCAAAGTGGTTCGCCCCCGCACCGGAACGATGCTTCCGGCGGGGCGAACCGCCTTTCGCATTCGATGGGCATCGCCGCAGTGCCATTGCCAAGCCTCCCATGATGAATCGTCGTTGCGTTTGCCGACCGTTCGGAATTTCGGGAATTCATGATGTTCCCTGTCTTCTTCCGAATCTGCTGGATGTGGTGCGTGCCGCACATAGGAACCTCGAATCGTGCGCCGTGACATGTGGGTAGATGCTGGGTTTCCTTGGTCGCGGAGACGGGTTTGGGAGGCAGGTTCGTTCGCGGGACTGGAGTGTACTGGAACGTGGGGGATTTGTGCAATCGTGCTCGCTGGTAGTGGTATCGTGCAATACTAACAAAGGCGATGCCTTCGGGGCGGGTTGCGGCGCAGCACAACCGGTGTCTGCATGGGTCCGCGCCACGCTTCTCCGCGCGGTTTACTAGAACGTGGAGTTATGATGTCCTTGCGATAGCGGCGTTCAATGAGAAGTGCATGGTAGCGACACGGATATGAAAGGAGCGGTTATGGCTGGTACCAAGCTTGTCATCGTGGAGTCTCCCACCAAAGCCAAGAAAATCGGTGGGTATCTGGGTAAAGGCTACACGGTCAAGGCCTCGGTGGGCCATATTCGGGACCTTGCCCAACCGAGTGAGGTGCCTGCCGCGAAAAAGGAGAAGTTCGGACGTTTCGGGGTGGACGTGAACGACGGCTTCGAACCATATTATGTGGTTGGTCCGCAAAAGAAGAAGACGGTTGCGGAGCTGAAAACCGCACTGAAGGATGCGGACACCCTCTATCTGGCGACTGATGAGGATCGTGAGGGGGAGGCCATAGCCTGGCATTTGGTGCAGACGCTGAAACCCAAGGTACCGGTCAAACGCATGGTATTCCATGAAATCACCCCTGAAGCCATCAAGGACTCACTCAGCCACACTCGGCAGGTGGATGCCGATATGGTGGACGCCCAAGAGACCCGTCGCGTGCTCGACAGGCTGTACGGGTACGAGCTTTCTCCGGTGCTGTGGCGAAAGGTGGGGCCGGGCCTTTCCGCAGGACGTGTGCAGTCAGTCGCCACACGGCTCATTGTCGAGCGCGAGCGCGAGCGCATGGCGTTCGTACGGGTGCCCTATTGGGACGTGACGGCTGAGCTGTCCGCTTCGGGTACGGCTAAGGCGGTCGGTGGGTCGGACGAAGATGTTTCCGGAACGTTCCAGGCTCGCATGGTCACCTTGGATGGCAAGCGCTTGGCTGGTTCCAAGGATTTCAATGATGATGGGACTTTGGTGCCTTCCAGCGCGAAGGAAGGTGTGGTTCACTTGGATGAGGCACGCGCTCAAAGGCTTGCCGAAGTATTGCAGGACGCTGAGTTCACCGTCGTTTCCATGGAAACCAAGCCGTACCGTCGTCGTCCAGTGCCGCCGTTCACCACCTCAACCCTGCAACAGGCTGCAGGGAACCGCTTATCCATGAGTTCGCGTCAGACCATGCGTGCGGCTCAGGGGTTGTACGAGAATGGTTACATCACCTATATGCGTACCGATTCGGTCACGCTTTCCCAGGAAGCCATCCATGCCGCCCGTCAGGGCGTTATGCGGCATTTCGGCAAGGAATATCTTTCGGACGGTCCCAAGCAGTATGCCACTAAGACGGCTGGCGCCCAGGAGGCGCACGAGTGCATTCGCCCTGCGGGATCGAATTTCCGTGATCCCGATGAACTGGCGACCAAAGTCCCGCCTGACCAATTGAAGCTTTATACCTTGATTTGGCAGCGCACGCTCGCTTCTCAAATGGCTGATGCGACAGGTTCGACGGCGACGGTTCGCCTGAGCGCACCCGTTGACGGCCTGCATGATGTGGATGACGGTTCTGCTGCGGGGGCCGAGGGTGAAGCCGGGTTCCAAGCATCCGGAACGGTGATTGATTTCCCGGGGTTCCTCAAGGCTTCCGGATGGCCTCGGCGTGACGGCAACGAGGCTGATGTGACGCTTCCGCCCATGACCACCGGCGACAGGCTTGGCGCTTCGACCGTTACCGCGGACGGGCATGAGACCCAGCCGCCTGCCCGGTACACTGAAGCTTCGCTCGTCAAAACGCTGGAGGCCAAGGAGATTGGGCGGCCGTCGACATACGCCAGCATCATCTCCACCATCATCGACCGTGGGTATGTCTATGAGCGTGGAAGGGCGTTGATTCCTTCCTGGTTGGCTTTCGCCGTCACCAAGCTGCTCGAACAGAACTTCCCGAAGTACGTCGATTACCAGTTCACCGCAGATATGGAGAACGGGCTCGATAAAATCGCGCACGGTGAGGAAACGAGCAAGGACTGGCTTACCCGTTTCTACTTCGGGTCGGGCGACGGTGCTGCTGCGTCCGCAGATGAGGCCCACGAAGGCTTGGCTCAGCAGGTGGCCCAGCTTGGAGACATCGATGCCCGGGCCATCAACACCATCGAGATTGGCGACGGGCTTCAAGTGCGTGTAGGTCGGTATGGCCCGTATCTTGAAGACACGGAAAACCTCGATGCCGAAGGGAATCCGAAGCATGCCATGCTTCCCGATACCATGGCCCCGGATGAACTCACCGTGGAGGCCGGTCATGAACTGATTCGCACCAATGCCGGGGGGCCGAAGATCCTCGGTACGGATCCCAAGACCGGTGGGACGGTGGAGCTTCGAACCGGCCGGTTCGGGCCTTACGTGGCTTTGATGGCGCCGGAAGACGAAGGCGCGGTGTCGAATAGGTCCGACGTCGCGTCCGATGAAGACGACAAGAAGGGCGCCGAACCCGGTGCGAAAGCAGCGACCGCGGAGGGCCGTACGACGAAGGGGGCCGCACAAGGGCAGGCCAAGGCTTCCGGTTCGCGCGGCAAAGGGTCGTCGCATCCGGCGGCGAAGAAGTCCGCCGCGCCGAAGCCGAAGATGGCCTCGCTCTTCAAGAGTATGACTCCTGAGACCGTCACTCTTGACGACGCTCTCAGGCTCCTCAGCATGCCGCGCAAAGTAGGCGAGTTGGAAGAGACCGACTCTGAATCCGGTGAAGTGTCCCAGGCGGTGGTGGAAGCCAACAATGGGCGTTACGGCCCGTACCTGACAAAGACGGATGCTGATGGCAAGTCCGAGACCCGTTCGCTTTCCAGCGAAGACGAGATTTTCTCCGTGACCATCGAACAGGCCAAGGAACTCTTCGCTCAACCCAAATACGGTCGTGGCCGTGGGCGTGCTTCCAAACCGCCGTTGCGTGAGCTTGGTGCCGACCCGGAAAACGGGAAGAGTGTGACGATCAAGGATGGTTTCTACGGAGCCTACATCACCGATGGAGAGACCAACCGCACCTTACCCAGGCAGTACACACCCGAGTCCATCGAGCCCGCAGAGGCCTTTCGATTGCTTGCTGAGAAGCGTGCCGCGGGACCGGTCAAGCGTCGGGCGCGTCGCTCGACGAGCCGTAGGGCGTCCACCAATGCGACCCGGACGAAGCGTACGGCCGCCAAAAAAAACCGGTACTCGAAAGGCTGCGTCATCGAAAACCGCTGCTGCCGGCAAAGCCACGGCGAAGAAAACGTCGGCAAAGAAAACGACGGCAAGAAGAAGTGAGTCTGGGAGAGCCGGTGCGAAAAAGCCTTCGGCACAGTAGCGTCATGTCATCTGCCCAACACCAATGGGCGTGAGTCGTGACGTTGGCCTCGACGGGTGTGCGCTGGCCGGTCGGTCCGAACCGGAGCGGCCTGCCATACCTCCTGACTGTCGTCCCTCTGACGGTCATTCCTCTGACGGTCGTCACTCCTGGCCTCCATACTTCTTGACAGTCATGCTTTCGGTATGCTGTTTCTTCGGTATGCTATTTCTTCGCACTGACGTCACTCTGGAACCCCTTGGCAGCATCACATTGTTGTGGCATCGGGTGGCCGCTTCCTTCGACTCGGTTCCCTTGATGCCGGTTTCCCTGCGCCGGTCGTCTGTGCTAACCGCCGCGAGTTGGTTCCTCGTATTGGTTCCTTGTGCCGGCTTCTTTTGCTTGCTTCTTGGCGTCGAATGACCTTGTGCCGAGCGGCCTGTGCCGAGCGGCCTGGGAGGGTGGTCATTGTTGCGCTGATGAACACGCTGCGCACCATCCGGGGTGCCGAGATGACCCCGGATAGGATGTTGCCCCAAATGCCGCGTCACGTCAGACAAACACGGTACCATGGGTGGAATGACCCCTGAATCGTTAAGTGAAGAGATTTCGAAAATAGCCCGAGCTTTGGCGGAGGACGGCGATGCCGGCGAATTGACTGCGCAGATGGTGCCATCTGCCGATGAACTCACCGTCATGAGGCCGAAAGACCGTACCCACGGGGATTGGTCCAGCAATGCGGCGATGCAGTTGGCGAAGAAAGCACGCATGAAACCCCGGGATCTGGCTGAGAGATTCGCCGCCGAGCTGAGCAGGACTCCCGGCATCAGATCCGTGGAGGTGGCCGGTCCCGGCTTCATCAACGTCACATTGGATGCCGCTTCGGCCGCCCAAGTGGTGGAGGCTGTGCTTTCGGGCCGCTGCCCGATCCAAAGCGAATACCGTAACGAAGGCGGCGAACGCTTGTCCGAGGAGGGTACGACTTTCGGCCGTAACGGGCACTTGGGCGGCAAAACACTCAATCTTGAGTTCGTCTCGGCCAACCCTACCGGACCGATTCATATCGGCGGCGTGCGCTGGGCCGCAACGGGGGATTCCATGGCTCGCGTGCTTGAGGCCAATGGCGCCAAGGTCGTCCGTGAATATTACTTCAACGACCACGGGGAGCAGATCAACCGTTTCGCCAAGTCTCTGGTCGCCGCAGCCCACGGCGAAGAGACACCCGCCGACGGGTATAAAGGCGCGTACATCAACGAGATCGTCGATCGAGTCGTGGCTCAGGCCGCTGCCGATGGCGTCGACATCCTCAACCTGCCGCGTGTGGACACCGGTGTCGATAAGGACGGCAATGCCCTGGGAGAAGGGGATTCGCCGCAGCGCGAGGAATTCCGCGCCCGTGCGGTTCCGATGATGTTCGCCGAAATCCAGCAATCCATGAAGGACTTCCGGGTGGATTACGACGTGTGGTTCCATGAGAACAGCCTGTACCAGTCGGGTGCGGCGCAAAAGGCCATCGAATATCTGCGAGGTCGGGGAGACGTCTTCGACAAGGATGGCGCCACTTGGTTCGCCGCCACGAAACACGGGGATGACAAGGACCGTGTCATCATCAAGTCAAACGGCGAGTACGCCTACTTTGCCGCTGATATCGCCTATTACTGGGACAAGCGCCACCGTGCTGTGGATCCGGCCGATGTGGCCATCTATATGCTCGGAGCCGACCATCACGGGTACATTGGCCGCATGATGGCCATGTGCGCCGCCTTCGGTGACGTTCCCGGCGAGAACATGCAGATACTCATCGGTCAGATGGTCAACGTGATGAAGGACGGCAAGGCTGTTCGCATGTCGAAGCGTGCGGGCAACGTCGTCACCATAGACGATCTCGTGGATGCCATAGGCGTGGATGCCTCCCGCTATTCGCTGGCACGCACCGATTACAACACGAGCGTCGACATCGACCTCGACGTGCTCGCCTCGCACACCAACGAGAACCCCGTGTACTACGTGCAGTACGCGCACGCCCGTGCCTGCAATGTGGACCGCAACGCGGCCGATGCCGGCATCGATGCCGGCAAGGCTTCGCTGGGACTGCTTGACACACCGGCCGACGGCGAGGTGCTGGCCTCATTGGCCCAATGGCCTTCCGTGGTGGCCGAAGCCGGTGACCTGCGCGCCCCGCACAAGATCGCGCACTACTTGGAAGCGCTCGCGGGTGCGTACCACAAGTGGTACAACTTGGAACGGGTGGTGCCGATGGCGCTCACCGAATTAGAGGAACGCAAGAATAAAGCCGAACGTGAGGCTTTGCGCATCGCCAAGGACCCCGAACCGGCCCGCGCGGCGGCTCGACTGAAACTCAACGACGCCGTGAGAATGGTCATCGCGTCCGGTCTGGACATGCTCGGCGTGAGCGCCCCGGAGAGAATGTGACCCGCACGCCTGAGCGTAGGTGGCGTGCGGTGCAGATTCCGGTATGCGGTTTCGGTTTCAGGCGGGTTCGAGGCTTGATGCCGCGCAGGCGGCATCGGTGTGGCCGAGTTGAAAGCTTAGGTGTTGAAGTGAGGTGCCGGGGGTCACGACCCGGCGCATGTGAGGATATGCGGCGCAAAGGCTCGTCCTCGTGCCGAGATACGGCAGGCAGACGAAAAGGACGGTAACGATGGCAATCAGCGCGATTTGGCCCAAAGCCACGGATCGGAACGAACATGGCGAGTTGACGTTCCACGGAAACTCGGCTGCCTCCCTGCTTGAGCGATTCGGCTCCCCGTTGTATGTCATGGACACGGATGAACTGCGGGCCCGCGCCGGCGGGTTCGTGCAGGCGGCCGCAAAGGCATTTCCGACCGCCACCACTCACGTAAGCTACGCCGGGAAGGCTTTTCTCTCGAAGGAGGTCTGCCGCATCGTTTCGCAAGAGGGCATGCTTATCGACACATGCTCGATGGGTGAGATGCGTATAGCGCTCGCGGCAGGCATACCTGGACGTCGCCTCGTTCTGCATGGCAACAACAAGTCCGATGCCGAACTTGAGCTGGCAATAGCGGAAGGCTTCAATAAAATCGTGGTGGACAGCCCGGACGATCCTGAGCGCGTGGCCTCCATAGCACGGCGTCTGGGTAAGCGGGCGCGTGTCATGGTGCGTGTGACTTGTGGCATCCACGCCGGCGGACACGAATACATCTCCACCGCCCATGAGGATCAGAAATTCGGTCTGGCTCTGCTTCCCGCAGGCGCGGATCCGAAGATTTTCGATGTGCTTGACGGACTTGGGAAGGGGTGTGGAAACAGCGCCCAAACGGTTCCGACGACTGTCGGTGACACGGACGCCGCCGCCGACACTGGTGCCGATGCCGATGCCGATGGTAGGAACGACGCCATCCGCTACCCCTATGATGTCGGAGATGTGAAGCCGACGGATACCGAGCTGGCGTTGGCGCGTGCAATGGACGCAGTGGCGAATGGTCCGGCGGTGGCGGTCCTCAAAGACATTGCTGCACGTTCGAATGACCTTGAGCTGGTCGGCATCCATTCCCACATCGGTTCGCAGATTCATGATGCGAACGCCTTCATTCAGGCCGGACAGCGCATGATGCTTCTGCGTCGTACGTTCTATGCCACTGATGCGTACGTTCTTCCCGAAGTGGATCTGGGAGGCGGCTATTCCGTGGCGTATACAGATGATGAGGAAGCCATGGACATCCCTCGTGAACTCGCACGGCTCTCCGAGGCGGTGGCCACGGTCAACAAGGCTCTTGGAATGCCTGCTCCCATCATCTCATTCGAACCAGGGCGTTCTATCGTCGGCCCCGCCGGGGTGACGCTGTACCGGGTCGGCACCATCAAGCATGTAGCCCTGCCCGCCGACACGAAGGACGACCAAGGCCATCGAATCTCCCAGAGAACCTATGTCTCGGTGGATGGAGGCATGAGCGACAACATTCGTCCGATGCTCTATGGCGCGAATTATACTGTGGCCGTAGCTGGATTCGCGGGAGGAGCGGACGCCGATGGTGCCGGATGCATGAAACAGACCGGTGAGGATGACGGGAGCATGATTGCCAGAGTGGTGGGCATGCACTGTGAATCGGGCGATGTTCTCGTACGTGAATGTCGGTTGCCGCACGACCTCAAACGTGGGGATATCCTCGCCATTCCCGTCACCGGAGCATATGGGCGCACCATGGCCAGCAACTATAACCAGGCACTCATCCCGGCCGTGGTTGCGGTCAGCGAGCAGGACGCCCATCTGATGATGCGCAGACAGACCGTCGATGACCTGCTTGGTCTCGATGTAAGCGCGTAAGCGCGATCCGGCGTGCCTAGCGCAATACGGCCGGTGTATCTTGACGGTTGGACCGTGCAGGTCCGTGGTTCTGGGCCTGTCTCGGGAACGCTGCCGGAAAAGCCGCCTTGAACCTTGTCTGAGAATGCGCCCGGGGCAAGGACTGCTGGCTGGGCTGCCTTGAACCCGCCGGGGAGGGCGCTTTGTGAAGTGCTGGTGACGTGTGTTCGTGTAGTTTGTCGTCTTCGGCTGCATTGTTTAACTTATTTAGAGTCTGGGCGTTTGTCTTTCGAAATCCGAAGGTCCGTTTTGGAACCGAAGGGGCACCTGTCGTTTTCTTTCCGTACTATTGAAGCTGAAACCAAGCAACGAGACGGTGGGGGAAGAATATGGCAGATCAGGCTGCCGCCGGGGTTCGCGGTCGGGAAGACGGAAGAGAAGACGTTCCCATCAATGTGGGGCTGCTCGGAGCGGGGACGGTGGGTTCTCAGACCGCGCGCCTTCTGGTGGAGCAGGGCGATGAGCTGACGAACCGCATAGGGCGGCCAATCAGGCTTTCCGGCGTGGCTTGCCGCAATCCGAGCGATGTCGATTATCCGTGGCTTGACAAGGCCTTGCTTACCGAGGACACTGAGGCGGTGGTTCGCGGCGCCGATATCGCGGTCGAACTCATCGGCGGGTTGGAGCCGGCCCGCACGCTGGTGCTGCAGGCCCTGAACGCCGGCACTTCGGTGGTGACCGCCAACAAGGCTCTGCTCGCCAAGTTCGGCCCTGAACTCTATCGGGCCGCGGCTGCCCATCATGCGGACATCTATTTCGAAGCCGCCGTGGGAGGAGCCATCCCCTTCATTCGGCCGTTGCGCGAGTCGCTTTCCGGCGACAGGGTCGATAGCGTCCTGGGCATACTCAACGGCACCACGAACTACATTCTCGATGAGATGACCACCAAAGGGCTTGATTTCGACGTGGCATTGAAGGATGCACAGGAGAAGGGCTACGCGGAGGCCGATCCCACGGGCGATGTCGAGGGAATCGATGCCGCCAATAAGGCGGCAATCGTGGCATCGTTGGCCTTCCACACCGACATCGGTATCGACGACGTGGCAGTCGAAGGCATTACGAGAATCACGTCCGATGACATAGCCGCGGCCACGGCCGAAGGCAAGGTCGTCAAACTTCTGGCTGTCGTTGAGAACGGCGAGGCCGGGGTGTCGGCCCGCGTGTACCCGGCGTTGATTCCTCTTGACCATCCGCTGGCATCCGTGCGTGGCAGCTTCAACGCGGCGTTCGTCCATGCCGAGGCCGCCGATGACCTCATGTTCTACGGGCGCGGTGCCGGCGGGGCGCCGACCGCTTCGGCGGTGGTGGGTGATGTGGTGACGGTTGCCCGCCATATCGCACAGGGATCGACCGGGCAGGCCATCGAACTGTACAACGACCTTCCCAAGGCTCCTCTGAGCGCTTCTCAGGCGGTCTTCGCCGTACGGTTCCAGATTTGCGACCGCCCCGGCATATTGGCGAAAATCTCCCAGAAGTTCGCCGATTACGGGCTGTCCATCAACGGCATCAACCAGGACCTGCAGCCCACCCCGCACGATCCCGGCTATTCGGGCGAGATTCAGACGCTTCGCCTGGTGACGCATCATTGCAACGAAGTCACGTTGCGAGAATGCATCAAGGATATCTGTGACTTCAGCTTCGTGGTGGGTGAGCCTTCGATTCTGCGCGTTATGGAATAGGACGGACATGGAGAACGGCGTTCGGTGGCGCAATCACAGTGTGCAGGCTTCGCGTGTCCGACCTGGGAGCGAGTCCGTGGTTGGTTCGCACGCACCCGGCGTCCGTACCGTGAATTCCGTAACGTGCATGCCGCTTCATGGATTCCGTACCGCCACGTTTTGCCGCAGGCTGCCGCACCGGAGCGCAGGATCCGAAGCCTGCGCTCGACAATCAGCAATATGAGCCAGCAACAACCGCCCTGCGACGGGCAATCCGTGAAGAGACCCGTTTTTAGTCACGGGGCGTACGACCCAGCAGTTTGAACCTGAGTTCCGGCATCCGAACTTGAATATGCGAACCCGAATATCGGAACTCAAATATCCAAAGCCTGAACTCGAACATCAGTCACCAAACATCCGAACCCGAACCCGAACCCGGCGTCGGAATCGAGACCGGCAAGCGCCTCACCGTTGAGGTCGAGGCAATGACACACATCGCGTTATACAATCCATCCCAAGGAGGCATGTATGGCTGTCAATGACATCAAGGGCATCGCTGATTGCAATGGAGGCACTAGCATCAATACGGTCAACGGCATCAATGACGTGAACGGTGCCTTCGGCGCTGCAAGAACGGACCCGCTCCCCGATACGCCTCGCCCGGTCATAAGCCAGGTGAAGGTTCGAGTCCCGGCCACCAGCGCAAACCTCGGGTCGGGATTCGATTCCGTAGGTCTGGCGCTGGACTACTACGACGAACTCACCTTCACCCGCAATCCCGCTGCGAACGGTTCAGCACAGAACCGCCCCATGAGCGCCGGCGGCTCGGAACCGGACGGTGTCCGCGTCATCATCCACGGTGAGGGAGAAGACACGCTGCCGCGTGATGAGACCCATCTGGTGGTCTCCATGTTCCGTCGGGCCTGCCGTACGTTCGGGCTTCCTAGGTTCGGATTCACACTGGAGTCATGCAACCGGATTCCGCAGGCGCGTGGCATGGGGTCGTCGGCCGAGGCCATAGTGGCGGGCATCAGCGCGGCCGCGGCATTCGCGGGTCTCGGTGACGATGTTCGGGATGTCTCTCTCGGTGCCTTTGGTCAGGGAACTTCGTCTGAACGTTCGTCTGAATGTCCATCTGAACGTTCGTCTGAAGGCGCGGCTGTGGGAAAGGATCCGATATTCGCGTTGGCCGCCGAGGCTGAAGGTCACCCCGACAATGTGGCTCCTGCGGTCTACGGTGGGCTTACGGTATCGTGGAAACAACAGGCCGGTGAAGGTACGGGGTCACTTAAGATCGCGGATGCCGAGCCGCTGCAGACCGGCTTCCACACCGTCCGTTACCCGGTAAGCCCGGACGTCCATGCGTCGGTGTTCGTTCCGGATTTCGAACTTTCGACGCAACGTGCGCGTCAGGCGCTTCCTGCACGGGTTCCATACGCTTCGGCGGTTCACAACGTCTCACGTGTGGCGCTATTGCCGGCCGCCATGAATTGTACGGATGCGGCCCACGGCAACCAGCTCCTTTTTGCGGCCACGCAAGACCTTCTGCATCAGCCCTACCGCAAGGCTTTGATGCCTTCCTCATGGGAGTTGATCGAGCGGTTGCGCTCGCAGGGCTTTGCGGCGGCCGTGTCGGGTGCAGGCCCGTGCGTTCTGGTGCTCCATTATGGTCAGGCTCGCTCGCAGATTGACGCTGCTGCCGCCGGACAGCTGAATTCCGGACATTGGCGTGTGCTCCACCTTCCCGTCAATGTCGGCGGCGTGTCGGTTTGCGTTTCCTGACATCGGGGATTCGTTCGACGGTGTATCCGTTCCAGCGCAGTTGACGGAAAGCTGTGTCTCGCGGGGTCACTAGTAGTAAGTGACTTGCGGGTTTGAGTTTTGCCGGCCTGCCGGTTTAGCCGCTGGCTGGGGTGTTGGCTGGCTGTCGGCAACGGTTCTTCTTGCCGGCGGGTGACCTTCGATTCCGGTTTGATGTATGTGTGGTTTGATGAATGTGCTGCTGAACGAGTACGACGTTGAACGAATGCGTGGCTTGGGACGTGTGGCTTGACGAATGCGTGGCTTGACGAATGCGTGGCTTGTGGATGGTGCGCAAACCATGAATGGGTGATGCGGTTCGCCTATGGGCGGGGCCGTGAAGGGTGTTGCGGCTTGTGGATGGTGCGCGAGCCGCAACATTACCCATTGGGGTAGTATGAAGGGCAGATGATGAAGGGTGTGCGTTGCATGGGGCGCACGTTGCCCGCTTTTCGCGTGTAAGGTCTGGAGTGATATGAGCGTTTCCGTGATACTTGCCTCAAGTTCCCCGTCGCGCCGCAGGGTGCTTCTGCAGGCCGGAGTGAACCCCAATGTCAGCGTCTCGCATGTAGACGAACCGGCGGCCCTTGAGGCCGCTGCCGCTCGGTTTGGCGGCCGTGTGGCCGATCTTGATGCGAAGCAGCGCGTCGAGATCCTCGCCCGGGCGAAGGCGCGGGCTGTGGCTTCATATTATCGTTCCGTCGCACAGGTGGCGGCGGATGCACACGGCGAACAGGTCACCGCATACCCGCTACAGGCGCCGCAGGTCACGGATGCCGGCGCGGGTGGCGTGCAATCCGATGAGACTCAGACTGGTTCGCAATCTCGGTTCGCAGGCGCGAAACCCCCGGTGGCAGATGCACGATTCCGGCCCGCAGATGTGAAGCATTCGTCCGACGGCACTTCTGACATCGACCGTACGGTCACGCAAGATTTTTCGGGTCTGGCCGTTCCCACCCGTACCGAGCCGCTCGACGAGGCGATGGCCGGTTTGCATGGGTTCGAAAGTTCGTCGCACGGTCCGTTGATCATAGGGTGCGATTCGATGTTCCTGTTTGGGGGCGAGACGTTCGGCAAACCCCATACTCCGCAGGTGGCGCGTGAGCGTCTGACGGCAATGAGAGGCAAGTCCGGCGAGCTGTGGACAGGCCACTGCGTCATCGATTTCGCCACCGGCCGTGAGCTCACCGAGGCAAGCCATGCCCGGGTACGGTTCGCAGACTACACCGACGAACAGGTTGAGGCCTATGTTTCCACGGGTGAGCCTCTGGAAGTGGCGGGATGCTTCACTCTGGAAGGATTGGGCGGCCCGTTCATCGAGAGTGTTGAGGGAGACCCCAGCGGAGTGCTGGGTATCAGCCTTCCCTTGTTGCGGCGTTTGACGGGAAAATTGGGCATCGACTGGACATGGCTGTGGAACTGGCAGAACACTTCCGCGGTTCAGCCAGGCTTTGGCTCTAGGCCGCAGGCTCAGGATTCGGACATCGAGCTGCGTGTCGCGGCCGCCACGTCGCCACAGGGACGTATTCGTCAGCCCGGTGACGGGTGGGTGGAATGCGTCTGCGGCAGCAGGCATTGGGGTCGTCACGGTGCGGCGGGAATTCTGCTTGCTCGGCGCGATGAGCGGACGGGCGAAGTTACCGATATCGTGATGCAGCATCGCGCGCAGTGGAGTGCGGAAGGTGGCACGTGGGGCATTCCCGGCGGTGCGATTACGGCTGGTGAGACTCCGATTGAGGGGGCGTTGCGCGAATCCTATGAGGAGGCGAACATCACTCCGGACGACATCGAGGTCGTAGGAACCCATCGTGAGGAGCACGGTCCTTGGGCTTATACCACGGTGATTGCGTTCGAGAAGCCCGGGCATCGGGTGGACCCTCACCCCAATGATGACGAGAGTCTGAAGATAGGTTGGGTGCCTGTGCCAAACGTGGCCGGTCTCAAGCTGCTCACGGCGTTCCGTACGGATTGGCCGGGATTCACCGAGCGTCTCGATCGGCTGGCGCGGGAGTACAAGGGCAAGTGAATCCGTTGTCCGCGCGAGTTCGCCGTTCGTTGGGTCGGTTTTTCTTGGTGTGGTTTCCTGGTCCGGTTCTTTAGGTCTGGATTATTCCCGGTTTGGTTTCCCGGTCTGGTTCTTTAGGTCTGGATTATTCTCCGTTTGCTTTCCCGTTTGGTTTCCCGGTCTTGATCATTTCCGTCTTGGTTCCCGGCGTGCGTCGTGAATCGTCATTCAGCTCAGCAATGCGGCGATGAGGGCTATGCAGACCGGGCTGGTGACGGTGGAAAGCAGGATGCCGTCGCGGGCGAATTCCATGCCGGCCTTATAACGCGCAGCGTAATTGTAGACGTTCTGCCCGGCCGGGAGTGCGGCCAGCACGACGCAGGCGTAAAGCACCTTCCCCGAGAACCCCATGACATACTTTGCCAGCAGGAACGCGATGATTGGCATGATGACGTTTTTCAGCACGGTCACGGTGTATACGGCCGGTCGTGCCGACTTGTTCTGCAGCGGCGTGGTGCCGTAAATGGACATGCCGAACGCCATGAGGATCATGGGGACCGCGCTCTGCCCCAGGATGTTGATGGGGTCGTAAATGAACTTCGGAATCGGATAGTATCCGATTTTCGCGGCCAAGGCCGATATGAGGATACCGCCCAACGAGCCGATGAGCAGCGGCTGATGCAACGGCTGCATGAGGATTCGCTTGGCCGATGTCTTGCCTGAAGTCGTGATGTCGAGCACCGTCAGCGCGATGGGGGTGAAAATGGCCTGCTGCATGACAAGGATAGGCGCCACGAGCGCGGGGTTGCCCAGAATGTAAGTGGCGATCGGCAGGCCGATGTTGTTAGAGTTCAAGTACAGCGAATTGAGCGCACCCACGGTCGCGTCGGCGGCGCCCATATGGAAGAACAGTCTGTTGAGCAGCAGGAACAGTAGACCCACCGTCAGTGCCGAAAAAAAGGCCACGACGATGGAGGAATGGAAAATCTCCAAAATGGGTTCTTTCGAGAGTATCGCAAACATGAGGCAAGGATTCGTGACGAAGAAACTCACCTTGTTGAGCACCATCTGTGCGCTGGGGCCGCCGATGCGCATACGCGCCGTCACATAACCCGCTACAATGATCACGGCGATGACGAAGAATCCCTGCATCGCGCTAAGTAACCCGGTCATACTGCCTCCAGTTCGTTCTTTCCTGCGTATGCCCGCCTCAATAGTGCCTCACCCTGTCGAGAAGAGCGTGATGCGTCCTGCCATGCGGCTTTTCGAACCAGCTTTGTCAAGGACGTTCGTGCGAATCCTTACAATGGTCGTATGGACGTGACGCCGTTAACCCCAATCTCCCACCTTATAGCCAATAAGCGCAAGGTGAGTGCACTCAAATCGCTTGGCATCGAGACCGTGGAGGAAGCTCTGGCCTATTATCCGTTCCGTGTGACGGACCCCGTCCCCGCTCGTGCGGTAGGAGAGGTACAGGTCGGCCAGGCGTTGGCATTTCCCGCAGTGGTACGTGGCTTCCAAATCATCCCCATGGGAGGCAGGCGAGGCTACCGGTTCGAGGCGATGGTCGACGATTCCGTCTTCGCGGCATCGCGCCATGTCCCTGCATCGTTGGTGAGACTCACGTTCTTCTCACACAAGAAACCGTACATGGACTGGCTTGGCATGCGGATGCATTCCGGAGCACAGGTGGTGGTGGCCGGTACGTTGGGCGAGTACAACAACCAGCCACAGTTCATGCACCCTGAAGTGCTGACGGTGGCTCTTGCGGGCATCGGCGGCGTTGCCGATGCCACGGACCGTCCGTCCGCGGCGCTCGCATCACCGGGCAGCCTCAAATTCGACGCCTCAAACCAGTCCGAAGCCCTGCTTCATGTGTGCAGGCCTCGACCGATATACCACGCCAATTCGCGTATCTCCAGCGAACATATCCACGAGGTAATTCTGGTATTGCTCAAGGCGTTGGGCGTTCTGGTAGAGTCGGACCACGAAACCGAAGAACAGGGTGCGATGCCGAATTCTTCCTCGGCTTCGGGCAAGGCCCTGGGTCGGCTCTCGGGCACCGACGGCTTCCAGGAGGACGTTTCGAGCATCCACGCGGTCAGTGCTCCGTTCGTCCCCGACGTGCTCCCGCAAAAAGTCATCGACGAATGCGGCTTGCTGCACCGGGCCGCCGCGTTCGCCGCAGTTCATGACCCTCATAGCGTGGAGCAGTTCGCAGAAGGTCTTAAGACGCTGCGGTATGAAGAGGCGTTCGTATCCCAGATTGCTGTTTTGCAGGCCCGCCAGCAGTCGCGCACGGCCCATGCTTTCCCATGCACGCAAACCGGACTGCGAGAGGAATTCATCGATTCACTCCCGTTCGACCTCACTTCGGGTCAACGTCAGGTGATAGACGAAATGGGCATGGACATGCAGCGTCTCTTCCCTATGCAGCGGCTGCTTGAGGGTGAGGTCGGCAGCGGCAAGACGGTCGTCGCTCTTGCGGCTATGCTTCAGGCGGTGGCCTCCGGCGGTCAGGCTTTGCTTGTGGCCCCTACGCTTGTGCTGGCGGAACAGCATGAGCGTACGATCGGTTCCATGGTTTCCAAGCTCGCCACACCGGTGGATGTCACTCTGTTTACAGGCGGCATGAAGCTGTCCCAGCGAAGGCAGGCTCTGGCTCGCATGGCCAATGGTTCGCCGGGCATCATCGTGGCCACCCATGCCGCTTTGTCCAGGCACGTGCAGATTCCGAACCTCGCGCTCACGGTCATCGACGAGCAGCATCGGTTTGGAGTGGAGCAACGTGAGGTGGTGAAGGATCTCAACACGAAGGATGCTGATGGGAAACCTATCCCAGGGGGTAAGGCTCCGCACATGCTGGTCATGACCGCGACTCCCATACCGAGGTCGGCCGCCATGACCTGGTTTGGTGACCTTGACGTCTCCGAACTCACGCAGCTGCCGGGAGGGCGTAGGCCTGTGAAGACCGTGGTCGTGCCTGAGGCGGACAATGTCACGATGTCACGCATGTTCACGCATCTGCGGCGGCGTATCGATGCAGGGGAGCGGGTATACATCGTTTGCCCTCGTATCGAGGAGGACTCCGATGAGGCGGACGATGGTGTGGGTGTGATTGGCGCGGGTGGCGCGAGTAGTGTGGCTGGCGCGGCTAACGGCGGGGTGGTTGGTGTGTCTAAGGTCGATGCAGCATCTGCCAACACGGCTGGCGCGGGCGCGCAACGCCACAAGGAAGGAACGGGGCAGGGCTTCACGGAGCCGGATTTTGTGGAGTTCGAAGGCACCTCCGATTCGGAGGGTGACGGAACCGGCGAACCTAAGGCACCCTTGCATTCAGTTGGTCAGATGAAGGCTAGACTCTCAGTGTTGCCGCAATTCCAAGGCGTTGAGTTCGCAACGCTTACCGGGCGCGACGATGATGAGACCAAACTCCGGGTGATGGCCGATTTCAAATCGGGGCGAACCCCGGTTCTGGTTTCCACCACGGTCATTGAGGTGGGCGTTGACGTGCCTCAGGCCAGCTGTATCGTCATTTTCGATGCGGATCGGTTCGGTTTGTCGCAGCTACATCAGCTACGTGGCCGTGTGGGCCGTGGCGGCACGGATGCGTGGGCTTTCCTCATCTCCCGCGCCGAGCCGGGGAGCATCGCGCAGGAGCGCCTTGAGGTGATTCGAACTTCCAGCGACGGTGCACGGATTGCCGAGGCGGATCTTGAGCTGCGTGGTGCCGGTGACGTCGTCGGTGACCGGCAGTCCGGAGGCAAATCCGGGTTGAAACTGTTGCGCGTGGTTAAGGACAAGGCCATTATCGTCGATGCAAGAAAGCGCGCCGAACGGTTGCTTGAAGGGGATCCCGATCTCAAGGGTGCCCCTGACTTGGCTGGTGCCGTCCTGGACTTCACCCGTGGCACGGAAAAACAGATTCTCAGCAGCTAGAGGCCGAACGGTGAGCGTTTTAGCGTATCCGAGCTACGGACGTGTGGCTGCGTCCACATCGAGTGACGTTCTTGATTACCTTATGCTGACGTGAACCGCAGCGCTTGCTGCATAGGTATGCTGTATTGAGCCATCGGCTGTGGCGGGTTGTGGTGTCATCTGCAAAGGCGTCTGCGGGTTCAGCCGTAAAAGGTTCTGCGTGTTGGGCAGAGGTTGGTAGTGTCGGCTGTGACGGGTCTGTGGTGTTGGTTGCATGTTGTGCCGTTTCGTGGCATAAGTTATTGCGGTTACGTTCAGTTGCCACGTGTCATGCCGTGCGGTGGCAGTATTTGTGCCGTTTCTTGGCTTTGTCTCCCTTCCGTGCCGCTCGTTAGGCATTCGCCGCACCGATTGTGCGGCAGGCCTGACGCTACAGTGGCTGTATGCGCATTATCTCAGGCCGATTCAAAGGGTTCCAGTTGCCGCCTGCCAAGCCCGGTACCAGACCTACCACTGACCGCACTAAAGAAGCCATGTTTTCGCGGCTTGATGCCCTCGGCGTGCTTGATGGGGCGCGGGTGCTCGATCTTTTCGCCGGTACTGGTGCACTGGGCATCGAGGCGCTTTCGCGTGGGGCCAATGAGTTGCTCGCCGTCGAGTCGGCGGGCCCAGCCGCAGTGGAACTCACACGCACCTTGAAGTCCCTGACTATGCAACGTTCATGGGATCCTTCCGCCATGCACGCTCGAGTCATGCGCAAACGTGCCGAACGGTTCGCCGCCGGTTATCATGGTCCCGCATTTGACCTTATCCTGGCCGATCCGCCTTATGCGTTCAGCACGGAGGCATGTAACGCACTCATCATCGATCTGACGGACAGCCCGGCCGTGAATGAAGAGACAATCATGCTTTTCGAGCGCTCCGTTCGTTCCCAGGCCCTGGAGGCTCCGAAACGTTGGACCATCGATGATTGTCGTGAATATGGCGAGACAAAAGTATTCACATTCTCCGTCCTTTGACGGGTTTGATTTGATCCTGTCTTTTGGCTTCTTGCCGAAGTAAGTAGCACAAGCGTTGCAGTTCCAGTGGACGAGGGGCAATACCGTCCTGATTGTGTGAAAATCTCACTAATGAATATGGGGCGGACGGCAGACGGCTTCCGGAGGTGCGGAAGCCGGAACGTGGTGCCGCGGCAATGGCGGAGATGCTACGAAAGAGCAGGAAATCTAGGAACGGACAACGAACGGGGCCGTGAGAGGGGATTGGCGAATCTTGAAAGGTAGTCGAACTCGGAAAGGACAGCAAAACCCTGGAAACGCAAAAACTCGATAAGAACGTAACTTAGGGAAACCGCAGGAGTCACTCCCGATTCAGCGGTGCGGATGTGTTCCAGACACTTCCCAACCCAAACTCGCCAGCGTTTTCCTGTCGGCTTTGTCGAGCGCCGAGCAATCTAAGGCCTCGATGAGATCCGGTCTGATGCGGTCTGTTCGCTCAAGCGCCTCGTCCCTGCGGAACCTGTCCACTTTGCCGTGGTCGCCGCTGGTGAGGATGGAGGGGACGGTCAATCCTCGCCAAGTGGTGGGACGCGTGTATTGCAGATGTTCGAGCAATGCGTTCGAGCCGGTGTACGATTCCTCCACGATGGAGTCCGGGTTGCCCATGAAACCTGGGATGAGCCGCGTAATGGCTTCAAGCATCACCGACACGGCGGCTTCTCCTCCATTGAGGACATAGTCTCCGATGGAATATTCCCGCACGTCGAGTCCACGATCGCGATAATAGCACGGGATGCGCGCGTCGTAGCCCTCGTAGCGTCCGCAGCCGAAAACGAGGTGTCGGGCGTGTGAAAGCTCGGTGGCTGCCTTCTGGTTGAACAATGGAGCCGAGGGATTGGGGAAGATGAGTATGGGGCGGGCATCCGTACTTGTTTCCTGCGGCGATGGTGCTGGTGCTGCATCGGCTGGATGCCGGGCGATGCCAAGTTCGTTTCCGGTCATGCCGGAGGTCTCTTCCGTTTCGGCCTTCATTCCCAACAGTTCGTCAAGACACTCCGCCCAGACTTCGGGCTTCATCACCATGCCGGCGCCCCCGCCCACCGGCGTATCGTCCACGGAGTGATGCACATCGTGAGTCCAGTCGCGAAGATTGTGCGTGATGACTTGGAGCAGCCCTCGTTCCTGGGCTTTTCCGAACAGTCCGATGCCAAGTGCGGTGAAATATTCGGGGAAAACGGTTATGATGTCGATTTTCATTGGATTCCAGTTGTTCACGGAAGTTGCACTGAGGTGAGGTCGCGCAACTTGGGCGCGTCCGGCAACGGGTTCGTTCGGATATGTTTTGTGGTGATTGCTTTACAACCCTGGAATGAGACCGCCAGGAGGGTCGAGCGTCAGTGTGCCGGCTTCAAGGTCGATCTGCGGTACGATGGCATCCACGAACGGCACCAGGGCCGTTGCTTCGGCCTCCGCAGGAGGGTTGGCGAGACGTATTTTCAAAAGCCACTGGGCACCGGTATCGTTGACGTCCACAACCTTCCCGACGACCTGGCCCGCCGGCGCGCCGATGGCGTTGCTCTCGTCCAGGATGGCGGTAAGTCCGAGTAGGTCTTTGGGGTACCAGGCGTCTTCCTCCATCATTTCCTCGGCGTCGTCGGCCTGAACATACAAATCGGTGCCGTTGAGGGCTTCGGCCGCAGTGCGGTCATTCACGCCGGAAAGTTTTAGAACCCAGCGGTTTTTTTGGATTCGAGCGGATTGCACGCTGTATTCCGTATATTCAATATCTTGATCGGTTTGAGCGTTCCGTGCGTTCACGGTGCTTCCGGCGTTCTGTGTGCTTCCAGCGTTTCCGGAGTTTCTCCCGCCCCTGGCGGCATCTCCACCGTTCCTGGCGGCCGCATCCTCCACGCCTTCCATGCTTTTCTTCGTGCCGATCTCCTGCGGCCTTGTGGAGTAGATATGGCGGTTGACGGCGGTCAGAGCGCTGTCGGGCGCATACCGGCGTTCGGGGTCATCGGTGAAAGTGGTCACGTTGACTTCGCCCTTCAGTCCCTGCGCTCGGCCGATACGGCAGACCCGCAACAGTTCATGCTGCTGCGGGTCTACCTGCTGCGAACCTGTCGTCTCGCCGTTCACCGACGCACGTCCATGATGTCGACTCGAACGCTATGGTCGGAAAGCGCCTGCGCCACAGTGCGAATCGCGTTCGCAGTGCGGCCCTGCCGGCCTATGACGCGCCCCGTGTCTTCTGGATTCACGCGAACCCGGAGCAGTTCACCACGACCGTTTTCATGCGACTTCACCGAGACGTCGTCGGGGAAGTCAACGATGTTCCTGATCAGATGTTCCACAGCCTGCGCGAGCAACTTACTCAGCTTTCTCTTCGGAAGCGGTGTCGGTGGCGGCAGTCACGTCGGCGGCGGCTTCGGCCGCCTCATCTTTCTCAGCTCCCGCGGCCTTGGCCTTTGCTTCGGACTGGGCCGCCTTGAGCTTCTGAGCCTTGGCTTCGACTTCCTCCACGCGAGTGGCGGCGTCGGCACCTTCCTCGGCGGTCTTCAGGGTGCCCTCGGCACCTTCGATGCCTTTGAACTTCTGCCAGTCGCCGGTGATCTTGAGCAGGTTCAGCACGGCGTCGCTGGGCTGGGCGCCCACGCCGAGCCAATACTGAGCGCGATCCGAATCGATCTGAATCAGTGAAGGCTGCTTGTTCGGGTCGTATACGCCGATTTCCTCGATCGACTTGCCGTCGCGCTTGTTGCGCGAATCGGTGATGACCACGCGGTAGAAGGCATAGAACTTCTTACCGAGACGCTTCAAACGAATCTTGGTTGCCATAAAGGCTCTCCTTATAATGCAATGCAGGGTTGAGTGGACATGTGGGGCATGCTCTCTCGCGCTTGCTCGTTCCTCGGACTAAAGCAGTATGAGAGGGTCTGCCCAGTCACGAATAACTCAAGAAGTATATCTCAAAGGCTGGATGATGGCCTTGTTTTTCCTCGAGCTCAGACGCGGGTGTTTCGAAATGGAGGTACGTGTTCATCCTGAATTGTGCGCCTTCCGACGGCCGACCCGTCAAGCGTGCACGGTTTGACTACGGTGTTGTATTCTGCGGAGAATTGGTGCCGGTATTCAGGCTGCCAAATGGTAAACGTTTGCCAAATTGTCATGGTATGCATGGCAGTGTGTATTTCCGTTTAGCGGAACCCTTGGATTACTCATGCTGTGAGCTGGATGTAGAACGAATCGTTATCTCCTTTCTACATATGCGGTTGAAGGGATGTTATGAGGAAGGAAAACCATTGATACAATGGCCGTGTGGTGCCTGGTCAGGTGCGTCAGGTGTCCGATCCGTGTGCCGATCAGCGGTCGGCTGTTATCGGTGGGGTGCGTGGTGTGCGTTATGTGACGTGGCTGCCGTATTTCCTGTCGGGTGCTTTGGTCGGCGGGTTTGCGATGGAGGCGGTGTATCTGTTGTTGCGTCGTCGTGCCGGTGATGGTGATGATGGTGGCGACAGGTATGGTCGTGCCGATGGTGATGATGACTTTATATTTGGTGAGGCAGGCACGGTCTATGTCAGCGGTATAGCCGTTCATGGTGTGTCCGTCAACTACTGATGTATGACCTATCATTTAGGCTGATGGCCGTTTTCGTGTGTGGATTCCCGGAGGCGGCCTTTTTTGATGTCGATTTGTACCCGGTTCTGGGGGTGAGGGCTTCTCCTCGCTTGTAACCGGGTGTTGTCCGTGGTTGTAACGTGCGGTTTTATCGCCGATGCCTTCCTTCAGCTTGCCGCATGGTGGCTTTGTCTCGCTTTGGCGCCTTGAGACGAGTTCTGCTCTGGGGAATGGGTTTTATTGTGCACGTTTCGTTCTGATGTCGCTCATATGATAGTCGATGACCTATATTTTATTTATTTTATTTTTATGCAGATTTGTCGAAAGGAAGATATATTTTGTTGTGGTGTGTAAAGATTATGCTTTATGTATATCCTTCGGGCCTGGGTGCAAAAACGTGTGGTCGCGTGTATGGCTGAATCTGGGTCGTGCGGGGTGCGTTACGATGTTGTCGAAGAAGAGGTGTTGCGTGATGGTTACAAGAGAAGAAGGTAAGGGTTTGGCTCGTTGGTCTCGCGCTCTGGTGGGCATGTTGGGTACGGTGGCGATGCTTGGTGGCTTGTTCGCTTCGTTGCCGGCTTCGGCTGGTGAGGTTGCCCCTGCCTGGGCTTCGACTGCGGTTGGTGCGGCGCGGGGCGCTTCCAGGGATGCCATGGCTGGTGCCGTTGATCCCGATCACGGTGAGGCGGGCAAGGATGCCTCGACTGCCGGAGCTGGTCTGGCGGCGAAGAAGGCTGCTGCGGTTCCGGTGAAGGCCCCGGTCTCCGGTGACGTAAAGAAGGAGGCGCCTGGTGCGCAGGCCGGGCCTGTGGTTTCGGCGCAGACTGGTGGCGTGTGTGCCGGTCAGTCGGCTGTGGATTCTGGTGACGGCTGGTGTGCGGCGGATGCCGGCAATGGCATGTACGCGGTGCATGTGACCGGCAAAGCTGCCCTGCAAGGCAAGAAGACGAGTTCTTGGGTTCTGGATTTCTACGCGGAGTTTGGGAATTTGGATAGGAATAACGTTGTTTCGGTTTCGATAGACAATCCCATCCAGCTGGTCGCGGGTGACTATGTCCATTTGGGTGGCATGCAGAGCCTGACGAAGGTGACGGGCTTGGCGAATATCAAGGGCGCAACGGATCTGAGCTACGCGTTCGAGGCTGATTTTATGTTGAGGACACTGGATGTGAGCGGGTTGGATACGAGCCAAGTCACGAACATGTCGTATATGTTCAAGGATGCGAATGCTCTTGCGTCGTTGGATGTGAGCCGGTGGGATACGAGCCAAGTCACGAACATGTCGCACATGTTCGATGGTACGTCTCTTACGTCGTTGGAGGTAAGTAACTGGAAGACGGGCAAAGTCGAGGACATGTCGTACATGTTCACTTACGTGTCTGGTTTGGCGTCGTTGGATGTAAGCCGGTGGGATACGAGTAAGGTCACAAACATGGCGAGCATGTTCATGAATACAGCTGGTGTGAGTTCGTTGGATGTAAGCCGGTGGGATACGAGCAAGGTCACAAACATGGCGAGCATGTTCTCTACAGCGATTGGCCTTATGTCGTTGGATGTGAGCGGTTGGGATACGCGCAATGTCACGGACATGTCGTACATGTTCACTTACGCACTTGGTTTGGCATCGTTGGATGTGAGTAACTGGAAGACAGGCAATGTCCAGAATATGTCGCACATGTTCGATGGTGCGTCTGCTCTTGCGTCGTTGGATTTGAGCGGTTGGGATACGAGCCAAGTCACGAACATGGAATACATGTTCGATAATGCGTCTGCTCTTGCGTCGTTGAAATTGGGTCCCAATGCCTATTTCGGTGATAATGCTGGTGTTTCGTCTCTTTCTGGTCGTTGGGTTCAGGTGGATCCGTCTGCTGAGGGTGGCGCCTGTTATGTCAAGGACGGCGACCAGGCTTCCTGTTCGACCGTGGATCCCGATCAGGGTCTGTTGCGCAGGCCTGCCGATGGTGCGAAGGTTCGTACTGCTCCCGTGACGTATAAGCGTGGGGTTTTGGTGTCGTTCAAGTATGTTGGTGAGGACGGTAAGGCGCTTGCCTCTGATGTGGTGTCTGGTCTTGGGCTTCCTGTTTCGAAGGCGGGTGCGTCTGATGGGCGGTTCTCGCTTTCACTTCCGGATAATTCGGTGTGGCGGTTGAAGGGCGTCTCGTCCTCGGTGTCTTCTGATTCGTGTGCCGGTGGTGTGCTTTCCGGTGTGTATGGTGTTTCGGATCGTACGGTGACGGTCACGTTGGCGCGCAAGCCGGCCGGGCGGGTGTCGTTCAGGTACGTGGGCCAGGATGGTAAGAGCCTGCCGGTGCAGGTGGCTGGTGCGATGGCTTCGCGTTCGCCCGTGAAGTGCGAGGTGGATGGTAAGAAGTCGGATTGCCGTGCGGGTGATTATTTCAAGATCGGTCCGGCTGCTGGTTACAAGTTCACTGGTGTGCGTGACCTGCGGGGTTCGACGGACGCGAAGGTCGCCGCGGATGGCAAGTCGTTGGGTGTCGTCCTGGGTACTGGCGATAGCGAGCTTGAGATCATGGTCGGGGTTGATCCTGTGGCTCCGGTTCGTTTGGCTGGGAAGGTGTCGTTCGAGTACGTTGACATGGATGGTAAGAGCCTGCCGGTGCAGGTGGCGGCCGCGATGGCTTCGCGTTCGCCTAAGGACGGTGTGGTTGGTGCGCATGTGAGCGTGCCGGTCGCTCCGGGCTACCTGTTCGATCATGCTGATGGTTCCACCGGTGTCACGATCAAGCAGGACGGCAGGATCGCGGATGTAGTGTTGGGTGAGCAGCCTCGCACGGTCACGCTGGTCGTGAAGGCCGATCCCGCGGCTAATCGTGGTTCCGGTAATGGTGTTGCTGCTGGCGCTTCATCGAGTGAGTCAGGCTCGTCAGGTTTGAGTACGGCAGCTCCGGCTCCGGCGTCCGTCTTGTCCAAGACCGGTGCTGTGGCGGGCGTTGCGGTGTTGCTTTCCTTGGTGTTGCTGGCTGCCGGTGGTGGCTTGAGTGTGTTGCGCTGGACTCGTAAAGGCAAGGGTGCGGACAGTTCATTGACCGTGTAGGCTGCTTTACTAGTGCGATGTGGGTCGTTTTCCAGGTTCATCTGGAAGGCGACCCTTTTACGATTTAGGGAAACATGACTGGCATGCTTAGGAAGGGTGTGCAAGCGGTAGGTATCTCGGCGACCTTGAGCATTTTCTTTACTGAGAAGCATTAAGATAAGAAATCACAGCGTGGTTCGATATATAGGAGATTGACATGGGTTTGCAACTGAACAATATCAAGAAAATAGGAAATCTTGGCGCGGGTACGATGGGGCATGCCACCGCTCTTCAATTTGCGATGAATGGGTATGACGTGACATTGGTTGATACGTTCCAAGAGGCGTTGGAACGTGGAACCAAACTCATTGAGCGGGATGTTGACACCTTTATCTCCGCAGGTTCACTCAAAACTGAAGAGCGGTCGGCGGTTTTGCGGAGGGTGCATGCCACTACGGATTATGGTGAGCTTTCGGATGTTGATTTCGTCATCGAATCCGTTATCGAAGACATGGACGTGAAGCATGAGGTGTGGCGGAAGGTCGAGGGAATCGTAGGTGATGAGACAATTTTGGCAACGAATTCGTCGGGTCTGAGCCCCACCCGGATTGCGTCGGTGCTGGAGCATCCTGAGCGGTTCGTGGTGGCGCATTTCTGGAATCCCGCCCAACTCATGCCGTTGGTCGAGGTGGTACCTGGGGCCAAGACATCCCAGGATACGGTAAATACGACGGTTGAGTTGATGAACCATGTGGGTAAGCATGCGGCCCCGTTGAAGACCGAGTCATTGGGATTCGTGGGCAATCGTATCCAGATGGCTGTGATACGTGAATGCATGAACATCGTCAGTAAGGGCATCGCCACTCCTGAGGCGGTCGATGACATCGTCAAGTACAGTCTTGGCCGGCGCTGGTCGATTCTTGGACCCATTGCCAGTGCCGATTTGGGTGGTCTTGATGTGTTTGACAGCCTTTCGAAGTATCTTTATGCCGACTTGTCTGCTCGGTCCGGTGAGGATGAGACCTTGAAAGCCAAAGTAGCTGAAGGGAATTTGGGTGCCAAGACCGGTACCGGGTTCTACGGTTGGGAAGGCGAGCAGGCCAAGCGGACCATCGCCGATCGCGATCGGGAGTTACTCGAAGCGCTCAAACGCGACTGATATGGTGTCGGTCCGGATGCCACGAATCACGGCGTTGGAGGTGGGAAAGGGTCTGCCTGCGCAGTTGCGTTGCGGGGCACGTGTCGGGCTTATTGGGCGTCTGCGGTCTAGCCGGAAACGGCTGGTAATCGATGGTTGCTAAGCAATGCCTCTGCTGATTTGGTTCCATTACTCCATGCGGAGTCGTGACAGCAATGCCCGATGATCACTGCCGTCAATGGGCAGGGAGAATGTGTCTGGGGCGTTGATGCCCCCGGAGAAGAGTATATGGTCGAGTTCAAGCCTTGGCCAGCGCAGCCATGACGGGAAACTTGCTACTCGACCGTGTGTCTCGTCGTTGCCTGCATCCATCAACGACGCATGGGTGAGCAGGGTACGGAAGCTGGGATGGTCGAGGCATGAGTTGAGATCACCCATGATGATGACGGTGTTCATACGTTGGCCCGTGGAATGTGTGGCGGCAACCTGCTCGACGTGTGTTGTTTCATGATTTGCGTCCGTGTTCGTACCGGTGAAGGGAACGACAGCGGGGGATTGCGGGCACAATCGTCCTAACGCCGTAATGCCTTGCGACCATTGACGGCAGCCTCGCATGGGAGATTTGGTGTGGGCGCTATAGAAGTCCATGCCGTCAAGCGTCATGCAGGGAACCGAAGCGGCTTTGATGTCGGTTGCATCGGGGTAGGAGTCCTGCGGCGGTTGCGCTGACCAGAGGCCATTGAATCCACCATTGTCGGTATCTCTGATGAGCCCGAACTGATGATAGGGAAGAATCCGGGAAAGTCCGAGCAGTTCAAGTTCGTTGACCAGCTTTCCGCTGAGCTCTTGGAGTGCCAGCACGGTGACGTCGTGCTGACGGACGGCTCTTATGATGGATGAGGCGTCGGCGTGCCCGTATTGGCAGTTGAGGGTCATCACCATGATGTCTGCATCGCCGGTTTCCCGGCGCTGCGGGTGGTTCGTCTCATGGGAGGGATTACGAGATGCGTTCGCTGCGTCGGTCCCGGCGGATGCAGGTTCGAAACGGCCATTCGCGGTTCCGACGGGGCATGAACCTCCGCTCTTTGCTTCCTTGCGTTGTTCCTTTTCGCTCTTCTGGTTTGTGCTCCTTGAGCTTTCGCCCTTTAAACTTTCCCTATGTGCGGACGAACCGTTGTCGGCCATTGGCTTTCGTGGGTTGCGGCGACGATACCAAGGGGAATTGACGGTGAAAATCAACAGGAGTACGAACGCCGCGATGAACATCGCGGGAGCGTCTTGGAATAGGATGGCGCCGGCAAGACATGCCGTCGCTGGAATCCAAAGGAACCGCAGCAAGGCGATGATGTAGGGGAGCGGTCCATACCCATCCCAACCCGCTGGCAGGAATCGCAGCAGGGACCATACCGCCAGTAGCGCAGAAATCGCCGTCAATACGTTCAATACGTCTTCCAATCCGTGAAAATCGTTCAGTACGTGTGTCATGCTCAGGCAGTGACGATCGCTGGTCAGTGAATGACAATCGGCTCGGGTCGGTCGGTCCGGGTTGGACGGCTTGACCCGAAACGGATATAGGCTGGATGACCCGGACCGAATCGGATGCAAGCTAGATGACCCGGACCGAATCGGATGCAAGCTAGATGACCCGGACCGAACCGGTCTCCCCAAATCAACGCTCGACTTATGATGCCGTCCGGATATTGGTTGCCGTCAATTGGGATGACGGTCGGCCGGTAATCGACCGATCAGCCGAGCAGGCCGGCCAGGCCTCCGCCTAGGTTTGGTGGAAGATCGGGGCCGTCGCCATTCACCATCGCGCCCATCGCTTGCTGGAATTCAGGCGGAAGTGCGTTGGGATTTGGTTTTTTCGCGAAGGCTGAACCGGAGTTGGCTCCGCCGTTGCCGCCTTTTCCGGAGAGCCTCTCACGCAAGGCCTTTTCCTCAGCTTCACGTTTCATTGGGTTGCCGGACTTGGACTTGCCTTTCTTGTTCTTCTTCCCGTTCCTGCCGCTTTTCCCGGCATTGCCGCCCATGAATGGGCCGCCGAATCCTGGGATTCCACCGGCCACCTTGTTGGTCATGCGTTTCATCATTTTAGACGCTTGTTCAAAGCGTTGCAGAAGACCGTTGACTGCGGAAACAGTGTTACCTGAACCGTAGGCAATGCGTGCCCGGCGTGATCCATCGATGATGTCGGGATTACGCCGTTCTTCTGGGGTCATGGAATTGATGATGGCCTCCGTGCGGTCCACCTCGCGCTCGTCGAATTGTTCGATTTGCTTGCGGTAGGCTCCCATGCCAGGTATCATGCCAAGCAAGCTCTTCATGGACCCCAGCTTCCGAATTTGTTGCAGCTGTTCCATAAAATCGTCAAGACCATAAGTGCCTTTGGCCATTTTCTTGGCGGATTCCATAGCCTGCTGCTCGTCGAATTCCTTCTGAGCCTGTTCGATCAGGGTGAGGATATCGCCCATGTCCAGGATACGCGAGGCCATACGGTCGGGGTGGAACACCTCGAAATCCTTCAGCCCTTCGCCATTCGACGCAAAGAGAATCGGCTTGCCGGTTACGGATGCGACGGACAGTGCGGCGCCTCCTCGTGCGTCGCCGTCGAGCTTGGAGAGCACCACGCCGGTGAAATCCACGCCCTTGTCAAAGGCTTCCGCCGTCTTCACCGCATCCTGACCGATCATGGCGTCAATGACGAAGAGAATCTCATTGGGATTCACGGCATCGCGGATGTCACGGGCCTGAGCCATCAGTTTCTCGTCGACGCCCAAGCGGCCTGCGGTATCGATGATCACCGTATCGTAAAGCTTCTGTCTGGCGTAGTCGATGGAGTTGCGAGCCACCTTGACCGGGTCTCCTGATGTCTGGCCCGGAGCATAGACCGCCTCGCCGCCGTCCGCACCCACCCCGCGTTCGGGTGCATAGACCGGCACTCCCGCACGCTCACCGACCACTTCAAGCTGGGTCACCGCATTGGGGCGTTGCAGATCCGCTGCGACCAACAATGGCGTATGACCAGCGTCTTTGAGCCAAAAACCGAGTTTGCCCGCCAAGGTGGTCTTGCCTGCACCCTGCAAGCCCGCCAGCATGATGATCGTCGGAGGGTTTTTTGCGAAATTGAGGGGGCGGTCCACACCGGCGCCGAGTATGTTCGTCAACTCCTCATTGACGATTTTCACCACTTGCTGGGCGGGGTTGAGCGCCTCTGAGACTTCGGTGCCAAGCGCCCGCTCGCGGATGCGTGCGGTGAACGAGCGCACCACCTCCAATGCCACATCGGCATCAAGCAGGGCGCGACGAATCTCGCGAATCGTGCCGTCGATGTCCGCTTCGGAAAGCTTACCTTTGCCGCGCAGATGCTTGAATGCATCTGAAAGCTTGTCTGTCAAAGAACTGAATGCTGCCATAATATGTATAAGTCTACCGTCCGCATGGGAGAAATTGGACGGTTCCGCCTATGTGCGAGGGTTCGAGGAAGGGGGGCTTGCTTATTGCAGGCTCCATGTGGAGCCGTCCCGCCCGTCCTCGATGGTGATGCCCATAGCGGTCAGGCTGTTGCGGATGGTATCAGCGACGGCGAAATTCCGGGCTTTGCGTGCGGCCTCACGTGCCTTGAGCTGATGGCCGATCATCTTGTCCAGCAGCTTGTGTTCCGCTTCGGCATTGGAAGACTTGCCAGCCGAACCGTTCCGTCCTGCGGTCTCCGAGTCCATCCAAGGTTGCGCCAAGGGGTCGAGTCCTAAAACGTCGAGCATGGCTCTGACCATCAGCAGGTTCTTCGCCAGCTTGTCGGTGGCCTGTTTGCGCTGGGAATCGACGTGTTCCGCCTCTTCGGGCGAGTTTGGTTTCGTGGCCAGCGCCTGCGCGAATCCGCCGAGGGATTTGTTGCCTTCGCGAATCATGGTGAAAATCGCGGCTATGGCTCCGGAGACATTGAAATCGTCGTTCATGGCGTTCACGAAGTCCTCAGGCAGTTCCGCGGCGTCGACATCGGTCACCTGTTCGCGGGTGGGCTGGCCTCCGAGCACCTCCCCGGCTCTTGCGATGAAGTTGCTGATGCGTTCATAAGCCGCCTGGGCCTCGGCAAGAGTCTGGTCGCCCCATTCGAGCATGGAGCGGTAATGCACGGATCCAAGCGCATAGCGCACCACCCAGGGGGAGTTCTGCGCAAGTACGGCCGGCACGGAAAGCCCGTTGCCGAGCGATTTGCTCATCTTCTCGCCTTTGGCCGTCACCCAGGCGGAGTGCATCCATACATTGGCAGTGCGCCAGCCGGCCGCACGGGTCTGGGCCATTTCGTTCTCATGATGGGGGAAACGCAGATCAAGCCCGCCTCCGTGAATGTCGAACATGTCGCCAAGGTAGCGATGGCTCATGGCAGAGCATTCGATGTGCCAGCCGGGACGGCCCTCTCCGAACGGCGTCTTCCAGCGGGCCGTGGAGGGATCGGTCGGCTTTGATGCCTTCCACAGGGCGAAATCCCTGGGGTCGCGCTTGTCGGGGGAATAGTCGGCGGGATCGATGGGGTTGTATTTGTCGTCGCCGGCTTTGTCGACGCTTGGCCCCATGACATCGGTGACCGTGCTGTCGGCATCCCAGGTCGCGTCGATGCGGCCGTCCGCGCCTGAGGAGGTGGAGGCGTTCTGCTTCTGCCCGGTGAGCTCCCCATAATGCGGCCAACTCGCCACGTCGAAGAACACGTTGCCGGTCGGCCTGCCTTCTTCGTCGTAGACGACGTAAGCGTGGCCGGCATCGATGAGACGCTGAATCAGTTCCACCATTTCGTCGATGTGCCCGGTGGCCCTAGGCTCGTACGTAGGGGCCTGCACACCCAATGCCTCATAAGCGTGGGTAAACTCGCGCTCGTAAATATAGGCGCGTTCCCACCATTGCTGGCCCGCTGCCCGGGCTTTGTCGAGGATCTTGTCGTCGATGTCCGTCACGTTGCGGATGAAGGTGACCTTGAACCCGAGGCGTTCCATCCAACGGCGGATGATGTCGAACGCTACGGCGGCGCGTATGTGGCCGATGTGCGGCGAACTCTGCACCGTGGCACCGCATACATACATACCCACCCGACCAGGGAGAATCGGCTTGAATACTTCGACGCTGTGCGTGGCGGTGTTGTACACCCGTAGGTCTTTGGCAAGCGGGGCGACGGGTACCGGGTTTGTCTCATTCCGGAATGCTGGCGGCATGTCCGGATGTGCTTCATTCCTTCCACGGTCCGGATCGCCGGCCGCGTACCTGTCCAAGGTTGCCTGCCGCTCGGGGATGCCGGTCGTCTGACCAGTACGCACATCGTCGTCATTCCGCGGTTTTTCAGCATTTTCCATAAGCTTGATTCTATGCGATTTGTCTGACAAGGACAGCGCTGGACTCGGATTCTCGATGTCTCCGTTATGATGCGGATTGGCTGCATGGCATTTTCGATAGGAGTTTGGCTCTGAAACAGTCATGTCTATACCCACTATCATCATCGACAACCAATACGCTTTGTGGCATCAGCCCGTGCGGCTGCGAGACATCACCACAAGCTGCGTATGCAAAGAATAAAGGAATTCCATGTCGTTCCTGTCACAGGATCAACTTCAAGAACAATGTTCCACCAAGACTGCGGACGAGGACGCCCATCAGGCGTCAGTCGACCGGAGCGCCATCAAACCGAGAGGTGCAGGCCATCCTTCGAGCCGGACGAAACGGTCCGGTGATGATTCTCCGGACGCGCAAAACCATATTCCAGGCAAAGTATTTCTTGCCTTCGTAGCCTCCGGTCTGCTTTCATTGAGCGGTGTAGTGGTGGAAACCGCAACGAACATCATCTTCCCGACCTTGATGCACGAATTTCACATCAGCACCGACACCGTGCAGTGGATGACCACAATCTACCTTCTCGTAGTCTCCGTGGTGGTTCCGCTGAGTGTGACGCTCAAGGCTAGATTCACCTCCAAATCGCTGTTCGTCACTGCGAACCTATGTTTTCTCACGGGTCTCATCATAGATATTGTGGCCTCGAACTTCGCTCTGTTGCTGGCCGGCAGAGCGTTGCAAGGGTTCGGTGCGGGCATAGCTCTGCCTCTCATGTTCAATATCATTCTTGAAGAGGTCCCGCCAGAAAAAATAGGCATGATGATGGGCTGCGGCACTCTCATCACAGCAATAGCGCCGGCCATTGGCCCCACATTCGGCGGTGTTGTGGTATCGTCCGTGGGCTGGCGGTACATCTTCGTTCTGCTGGTACCCATCATTCTCGTTTCATTGGTGATGGGGGTATACGGCATTGAGCAACTCGGTGAGGTAAGCGACGTTCCGTTCGATGTTCTCGGCATTGGCCTTATCATTTTAACCTTTGCCGGCCTCATCATCGGTTTCGGTTCCATGTCTTCTGCGAGGTTCATGAGTTTGAAGGTCGCAGGTGCCTTGGTCGTCGGCTTTGTGGCGCTTGCCTTGTTCGTCATGCGCCAGTTGCGTGTGGATGCGCCGATGCTGGATGTCCGTTTGTTGCGCGACCGGTGTTTGAGCGGCTACATGATTGCATTCTTTCTGTTCCAATGTGCTATGTTGGGGCTCGACCTTGTACTTCCCAATTACATCCAGCTGGTCAATCATTCCTCGGCCCTCGTCGCCGGACTGTGCCTGCTTCCAGGTGCCTTGCTCGGAGCGGTTTTTGCGCCGCTGAGTGGCCGTATCCTTGATGTCTTCGGGCCTAAGCCGCCTTTACTTGCCGGTCCCCTGTTATCGCTTGCGGCGATGGCGTCGTTGCTCGTTCTGAACGGTCGCCTGAGCGACGGTGCGATTTGCTGGTTGTACGTGCTGTACATGCTCGGTATGGGGTTGAGTTCAGGTAACATCATGACCACGGGCCTGCAAAGGCTCGATGGTAGCGCCCGGACGATGGGTAATTCGTTTTTCAATACCGCACAGCAGTTCGCGGGGGCAGTGGGTACGTCGCTGAGTGCCACATTGCTTGCCGCAGGTCAGGCAGGAGCCTCCGAACTTTCGTCTGGTACGGTGCGTGGCGCGTCGTTCGCCTTCATCGTGCTTATCGTAGTGCTTGGCGTTCAGTATCTGGACTTGATCAGGACCGTGTTCCGGACGAACTAGTGTCGAGACTGAATCCGAAAACGTTGTGCGATTCCAAATGTACACTGCCATAATTCGGCATGGCCGATTGTGGGATGGGGTCCTGATTAACGAATCTTGATTCGTGGTGTCGACACGGTCAGCGGTATCATGGGCGCGGTTTCTTCGCATACCTGGTCACGTGTGTGATCCCAATCGACTCGATGCATATTGTTCGAGGATTTCATCCGCCGCATCCATGGGATTATGTTTCACGCGTCGGCGTGGCGAACATGAGTGGCATAATGGATATATGACATTGTCGAAAGCGCTGATTGTGCAACATGTGCCGTGGGAGAAGCCTGGGAGGATTCTGGATAGCTTCGATGATTGCGGACTCGCCTCGCAGACCATCAACATCCTGGAAAACGGCAAGTCCGAGATCCCCGATATTGCGGATATCAGTGGTTTGGTCATCATGGGTGGCCCGATGGGGGCGTTGGATGTGGGCACCTATCCGGGTCTCAGGATCGAGGCAAAGCTGGTGCGTAAGGCCGTAAGGGCCGAGATTCCGGTGCTTGGCGTGTGTTTGGGTCATCAGATCATCGCAACCGCGCTCGGAGGGGAATTAGAGCATGGCAAGCGTCAGGAAATAGGCTTCGCGCCGATTACCAAGGTGGGGTCGCACGAGTATTTCTCAATGTGGGACAAGCAGTTGCAGGTTCTGCACTGGCATGGCGACAAGGTGACCCTCCCGGAAGGTGCACAGTTGCTTGCCAGTTCATCTGATACCGAAAATCAGGCGTTCGTGTACAAGACGGCATTGGGAATGCAATTCCACATGGAGGTCACAGCCGCCCTGCTCGAGGAATGGCTGAGCGAACCCAGGATGACGGAGGGCCTCAAGAAGTCGCAGGTCAAAAAGATTCGTGAGGACTATGAGCGCTATGTTCCGGGAATGCAGGCGTTGGCCGATCAGGTTTTCGGATCCTTCGCGGCTCGGTGTAAAACATATGCTCAAGCGGAGGAATAGGAAGGGTTGAAGAACGGAGGTGACGGCATTCGTTCCCATCCGCATCGGTCTTTCCCATGTGCCATTCGTTCGTTTCAGTAGACCCAATCAGAGAGTCGTCACATTATGCCGGTCCGTAAGTCGTGCCGTAAGGACGTGTGGTGCCAGTTTCCGGCGTGCCTGGTCCCCGTCGATTGGCAGGGACCAGATGAGATTCTTATGCGGTTGCCGCCAGTGTTGTTTTCCGATGCGGCTTAACCGCGGCAACGGTCATTCAACAGCACTCCCTTGTTTCCGCAGGCGATGTTTTCCGATGCGGCTTAATCCTGAGTTCGGCCGGATGCCGCCTCCTGCCGGTGCCTTTCGGGTTGTGTCTCGGGGAGTGTCTTTCCGGAGAGTTCGGGAATGAACCGTTCGTAACCCAGCTCGGCCATACGCTCCAAAGGTATGAAACGCAGGGAAGCCGAATTCATGCAGTAGCGTAGCCCTCCGCGATCGGCAGGTCCGTCATCGAAGACGTGACCCAGGTGGATCCGTGTGTTTGCGGTGCGGATTTCGATCCGTGGGCGTCCTGGCAGGGTGGTGTCACGGTGCTCGGTGAGCGATGAACCCGCAATCGGCCTGGAGAACGCCGGCCACCCGCATCCCGAGTCGAATTTATCGGTTGAAAGGAACAACGGCTCGCCACTGACTACGTCCACGTAGATGCCTGGTTTGAAGTTCCGGTCATATTCATTGGTGAAGGGTCGCTCGGTGGCGGCGTGCTGCGTCACTTGGTACTGTTCTGGTGTGAGTGCGAAGACACGGTCGATGTCCTTGCGCCGTTGGGCGACGTTCATGATTTTCGATACCGGAATATGGCAGTACCCACCGGGATTCTTGCCGAGATAGTCTTGGTGATATTCCTCTGCCGGGAAGAAGTTGTTCAGTTCCTCCACCGATACAACGGGTTCGCGGCTTTCGAGGTAAGCCAGCCGCTGCCTCGCCTCCGTGAAGGTCATTCGCTGGCGTTCATCGGTGAAGAACATGCCACTGCGGTACTGCCTGCCCATGTCATTGCCCTGTCTGTTCAAGCTGAACGGGTCGATGACGTCTAGGAACAGCAGTGTCAATGTGTTCAGGCTTACCCTGTTCGGGTCATAGGTCACTTCCACTGTTTCCGCGGCATCCGTGACACCGGAACATACTTCTTCGTAGCTCGGGTTGCTTCGTTGTGATTGGGCGTATCCGACCCGGGTGTTGGTCACTCCGTCGATGCCCTGCATGTATCGTTCGATTCCCCAGAAGCACCCTCCGGCGAAATAGGCTGTCCCTTGCTGTGTTTCCGATTGATCCGTCATAATACGCTCCTGTGTCTGGTCAGTACGCCGGTTGGCGCAGTCGAATCCAGTCTTGGCTGCGTGTTGGTCCTGCGTGATGAACCCTGTGCTCAGAGTATGCCATATCGCGGCTTATAGAGCCAGCGTTCTTCACTTTGGGGAATAAAGATCTCGGTTAGGATGCCATCCTAGTCCATACCCTGTGGATCTGCATTGAACATGGTCAACGGACAACGTAGGGTTATGCCATATTTCGGAGAGGCTGTACCATATTGAGTCCCGCCATGGTTGCGCAGGCGTTTGCCAGGTGGGTTGACTTCGCGCGGAAACGGTCTTGAATGCCTCTGATCCCGGCACTGGTTTCGGGCATCGTAAAGGGATGAGCTTTCGGCCGCAATTGTCGATGTCTTAGCTTGTTATTTGGTTTCCATGTCAATAATATTGAGTATGCTAGGGCGCGATAATGACGATAACTCTGCCGGTGTTCCATACTATGACTATGGAGGGATAAGGTTTCGCCAGGTGGGGTTTTACTACTAGGGAAGTGCGATGCTCACTTTTAAAGAACTCGACGAGTCAACATTCGAGGCATTCGCGAGCCGTTGTCCGGAAGGTTCCTTCTGGCAGTCGGCGCCGATGATTCGGGTTCTTAAGCGTCAGCCGGGACGGATTGTTCGAACCGTGGGGTTGGAGGATGGCAACGCGCAGGTGGTCGCAGCAGCGCTTCTGGTCGGGGACAAGGTGCATATGGGATATCAATTCCGTGTGGTCCATGGTTATCTTGTCGATTTTTCTGACAAAGACCTCGTGGCATTGATGACGAAGGAAATCATTTCGTATGTTCGTCGGCTTGGGGGATTGTATCTGGTGCTTTCCCCTAACGTCGTCAATGAGACGATTCAGACAAGGAACGGGGAAAAGGTTTCGTCGCATGAGCACCATCCCGAGGCTGTCGGGGTTCTTGAAGATCTCGGTTTCGTTCATCAGCCGTTTTCCAAACGCATGTCCGGTGATAGCGAACCGGAATGGCAATACGTTAAATACCTGGATGGGATAGCCGATACCGAGGGGTTGCGCAAATCGTTCGATTTGAGGGCTCGTCAGCGAATCCGCAAAAGTCAGTCATACGGGGTCGAGTTGCACCAGGCCAGTCCTGAAGAGTTGCCCGAGTTCACCAAGATTACCCAGGAGACGGCTGAGCGGTTGCATTTCCAAGGCAAGAGCCTTGATTATTATCAGAAATGCATGGAGGCGTACGGTGATGACGCCCGGTTCGTCATGGCCACGGTGAATCTGCCGCATTACAAGGCGTATTTGCAGGAGCGGGTCCGGAAATTGGGTCAGGAAGCCACGGAACTGCGTGAGAAGCTGGCTTCGATTGACGATGATGAGAAGAATCGAAGAAGAAAGCTGAATAATTCTTTGAAGACCGTCAATTCCCAGCTAGAACGGACCGAGCGAATGGTGGATGAGGCCGACCGTTTCCGTAAGGAGGCCGACGGCGACGTCATCTTATTGTCGGCAGCGTTGTTCCTGATCAGGCCCCAGGAGATCGTCTACCTCGAATCCGGCACTTACGATACCTACCGTACTTTCGATTCGCCGTATCTGATTTTGGACTCCATGATGAGGCTCGCGGTTGAAAAAGGAATTCCCAAATTTAATTTCTACGGTGTCTCAGGATGCTTCGACGGCAGTGATGGGGTGTTGAAGTTCAAGGAAGCGTTCCAAGGTGAGGTGGAGCAGTTGGTCGGCAATTTCGTCAAGCCCGTCCGACCTTTGAGATACAAGCTATACAAGGCCTTGAAGGCCATTGTGCGGTAGAGCTTTCGGTTTATACCCTGCACCTGTGATTCGGAAGTAAAACGCGGGTGCTGACTATTATCCATCGGTTCAGGATTGTTGCAGAGCCGTTCCGATGGCTTGTTCAAAGGTGGGTTAGAGTGGGCGCGGCCTTGGAAGACAGGGTTCGTCAATGTCGGTGCATCAAGACTCTCCGTGGAATTAATTCGGAATGTGTACTGTATAATTTAACCTGTCGTTTATTGGAAACACATTAAGTGTGGGGAGAACCAGTGAAAACACAAAATGACGAAGCCGTCAATGGATCGGGTCAAGGATGGACGGGCAATGCTGACGCCAATCCTCAACAGTATACGGGTGCGCCCATTTTTTCCAAAGGCAATGAAGGTGGTCAGCAGTCCTCTACGGGAGTGCCTCCGACAATGCCACCGGCGTATCCTGCAGGAGGCTATGAGAATCAGGAACCTGGCAACATGCCGAATATGGCACCTCAATATCAGCAGCCCCAAAAGAAATATCTGGGCATGGCGATTGCGGCTTTTGTCGTGTCGTTCTTCTCTGGTTTGATCGGCCTGATCATCGCCATCATGGCACAGGTCAAGTTGAGCAAAGAGAAGGGCCGGTACAAGGGGCAGGGGCTGAACATTGCCGCGTTCGTGATTTCGGGAATCAACCTGGTCTTGTCCATCATCCTGTCCGTGGCTTTCACTTCCGGTGTGTTGCAAGGAACCCGTGAGGCGCTGGAGGGTTCGGCGGCTTCGTCCTCCCAGACCCGAAGCCACCATGATGCGCACTCCGAACGTAGTAAGGACCAGGGCGCCGATTCCGGTAAGGCCGATAGCCAAAGTGCTGGCAGGTATGCCGACGTTCAGGCGTGGGTGGACGCGCATCCGGAGAATTTCAAGGACTTTCATGATGCGGACGGCCAGCTGACCAGCAAGGTGACCGGTCAGGGAAATGACACACTGATGATTGACATGACCACCCAGGCTGATTTCAATGGGCAAATCGATGATGCCACCAAGGCGAAGATCGACGAGCAGATGGGGAAGGCCGTTTCCATCATGGTTCCGGCCATAGAGCAGGACGTGATTCAGCTGCGCGCTGCAGGGTTTCCCAATGCGGTGGCCAAAGTGGTCGTACACATAGGTTCCACGTACTCATATAACGCAACAGTGGACGATAAAGGCATGGTCCAGTCGTGATGTGGGTTTGGTAAACGTGATGCGAGTGGCGCCAGATTGGTTTCTTGGCGCCACTTGTTTTGTTATGGCCTCTTGATTCAGTGTTTTACGAAAGTCAAGCTTTAAGATAATGGACTTGAAGTATGGTCCATCGTGATGGGTGAACTTGTTGCTGAGTTGTAATTATACCCTCGGTGCAGGGGTAGGTGCGAGGGAAGTCTCCCTTTGATTCCTCGTCTGTCGATGCTTTCCTGGATTGGATGTATCCTATTTCGCGTCTTCCTTACTGTTTTGTAAGGGCTCTTATGGTTGATGTGATGGTGATGATTGTCGTAAGGCGACGGGGTTGTCGCTCGAGGCGATCGCTTCCCCTCTTCTCTCATCGATTCGGATACTTGGTCATTCAACGTTGCGTGTGTGGCTTCAAACGTTGCATTGTTTCTTTTCCAAGATCACAAGTTTTGAATCTACACCCATGGCTTGCTCGCCATTGGTTGGTAAAGGCGCATCCGCTTTTGCAAACCAACATGAATCCGTGAACAATCGCTATGGACAATATGGGCATGGCCTTATTGTGCCATGGACCGTCCGTCTGAATCTGGTTCGAATGAGCTACAGACGTCACCGCCGGAGAATTTCGGAATTCCTCAGTGCCTCCAGTATTCGTCGCCAAGGCTAAAGATGATTTTAAGGAGAGCGTCGATCGACTCATCTCAATCAGGATAAGTTAAATATGCGCCGGAGAATTTGTGAACCTATGCAAAGACTTGTGATGTACGACGGCGATTGGTATCGTCCACCCATATGCGCTTATTTCGTGACGCCCACCTGGAGAGGCTTACCGGTTGAGGAGGGTCTTGAGAATATCCATGTCCATATTTAGGTCATCATGTGCGTCTACCCGTACCCTACGGTACTCCATCGGCGTCACGCCCGTCCAGTCCTTGAATTTGCGGTTGAACTGTTCATTGCTCTTGAACCCGCAGCGTCTGGCGGTTTCCTTGACTGAAAGGCTGGTCATGGCAATCAGATCGCAGGCTTCTTCCATTCGGATGCCGTCGATGTAATCGCGCATGGTCGTTCCCATGACCTTGTGGAAACGCCTTGAAAGATAGCTGCGATCCACATGCAGGCCTTTGGCCACATCGGATGGCCCGATACCTTCCCTGAGATGGCGTGCTATGTACGTTACCGCACGCTGTATGACTTGATCGGTGGATGATACTGGTTTTCTCAGCCCTCCACTAGTGATTACATGCTCGGTCAGCAGATGCAGGAAGTCGTAAGCCAGTGAATTGAGTTTAAGTGAATCGCGGACCGTGCCTGCCGTGTAAGAAAAGCATTCAGTGATCAGTGAGAGAAAGGGCTTGAACTCGTCCACATGGAAAACCGTCCTGCTTGGGTCAAGACCAATTTCGGACAAGGTGTCGTTCTCTGTGGTTCCATTGAACCCCATCCACAGGTAGGTCCAAGGATTCTTCTCCGCCGCGTGATATTCGATGGCCATATCTGGTCCGACTACGAAACCGTCATTGCGATGCAGATGATATTCGGCCTCACCCACTCGGACGGTTCCTGTGCCACCTAGTACGATATGGACGATATGCGAGGTGCGCAGAGCAGGTCCAAAAGAATGCCCGGGTTTGGTTCTGGAAATTCCACAGACTGCGAAGGAGATGTTTTGCGCGCTCTCAATAGGCTGCTGGATAAACCAGACCGAGTTTTCCATATCGCTCCCGCTCCCTTCCATACAGGTCGGCCGTCTCAGCCGCGCCTGACTCGATCTTACGGGCAGTGCGGCCAAGACGACCACCTATCTCACGTCCAGCCTGTTCAGATGTGCTACCTGCTTATACCGGACTGTCTTCCGACCTTATTTCACCGACGCTTCATGACGCGGCAGATGTTCCAAATGCCCAGGCCGATGAGGATCAGGGCGAAGACGACCGCCAGGACGATGAAGGGCGCCGTCAGGGAATCCGTGCCGAAGAGCTTGCCGACCAGACCCATATAGAGCGGAGAAATGAAGTTTCCGATGTTGCACCCAATCAGAATCAAGGAGGTGGCCAAGGTACCCATCCTTGGGGTCATGATCTCCCCGATTGTCGTGTAAATGTACGGGAAGCACCAAGCGCCTGGGATGCCGATGATCATCATACCGATCAAGGCGAAGGCGAAGTTGTGGGCGGACATAGCCATCAGAACGTTGCCCACCACGTAGAGCGCGATGCCGATGTAGAGGACGGCAATGCCGATCTTACGATTCAGATAGCCGAAGACAAGACCGGCCAGAATGCCGAGGATGGGCATCAGCGAAAGGAAGAAGCTGGCGTTGTACCCTTCGCCCTTGATACCGACAGAAATCGAGGGGAAGCGCAGTGTTGAACACAACGAATCGAGGACCATGAAAACCGAAAAGAGAACCAGCACCCAGACGAAGGGGTGGAGGTGGTCCATGCGTGGATCGATCTTATTGCCGTTACCTTCGTCAGAGTCGGCCGCCTTGGTCTTTTCTTCTACGGACAAGGTCTCGTCATCCTTCGCTGGCTCCGGAACGACCATGTAGAAGAAGATGGCCAGCGGGAATGCCAACAGGTAGATGGCATAACTCCAATGCCAGCCCAAGGAAAGCAGGAGTCCAGCCAAAACCGTCAACACACACTGGCCGATGTTCTCCATAGAGCCGCGGAAACCGAGCAGGGTCGCCCTCGTATCCCCTTGGTAGAGCTGGCTGATTATGTTGACGGCCAGTGAGTTGTAAAGCCCTAGTCCGCAGCCCAATAGGAGACGGCTGATGAAGATAAGCGGATAACTACTGAGGAACATGGGTCCAATCCCGCCTAATCCCGCCAGAATCATAGATATAAAGATGGTTTTCTTGGTTCCCAACCACCGTTCCACGAATCCCGAAAGGATGATGAAAACGATGACCGCCAGGCTGGGGATGGTTGAGAGTAGTTCGTTCTGCGAAGTGCCAATGTTCAGGTCGTGCCGCATAGCCGGCAAGGCACCGTTGATGGCTGGGGCGCTGGTTAATATCAGGGATATGCCTAAGACCGCCGACTTGGTCAGTGCGCTTTCACTTTTGACTTCCATTAACTTCTTTCTCCTTCTTCTTGATGGTGGAAATCGGACTCACCGCGCGGTGAGGACGAAAAGACGGGAATCGAAATCCTTGGTGCTGCCCAGCGGGTTGATCCCGCCAATTTCGCCGCAAGCGGCATCGGAATCGATCATGCCGATTCGCATCAGTTCGTCACCTTTAAGGCTCATCCCGTTGATGCTGGATGCTCCTGTACAGGAAATGGAGTAGACGGCGTCTGGGTCGAGGCCTTCCAGCTTCAATCTGGTGTAAGGCCCGTTAGGTTCCAAAAGCAACGTGTAGTCACCGACTATTGCCGTACGGCGGTCTGGTGACACCACCATCCAAGCACACTGGTGGTTGTCGTAAGGGGCGCGGAGACGATAGAAGGAACCGTATGCCATAACATCACGGTGCTGCTTGTAGAAGGCCACTTGCTGGTGTACTTCCTTCATGTCTTGCGCATCCAAGGCGTTCAGATCCAGCTCGTAGCCGAAAGTGCCGAACATCGCCACGTTCCCCCTGGTCGTGATCGGCGTGACCCTGCCGGTCTGATGGTTGGGGACAATGGAGACATGGGCACCCATGGTGCTTGGTGGATAGAAGTAGCTGGTGCCATACTGGATTTTCATGCGTTCCACTGCATCAGTGTCGTCCGAGCACCAAATCTGTGGTGTGTAGTAGAGCATGCCCATGTCGAATCGGCCGCCACCCGAAGCGCAACCCTCGATCAGAAGGTCTGGGAAAGCATCCAGGAGACGCTGAAGAAGGCTGTAGACGCCCAGAATGTACCGATGGTGGAATTCGCCTTGGGACTCGGGCCCACGGATATTGTCAAATCCCTCGGAGACGAGACGGTTCATGTCCCACTTGATGTAGGAGATGTTAGCGGTGGAGAGGATGCGGTGCATTTGGGTATAAATGTTATCCACGACATCGGGATTGGAGAAGTCCAACAGGAATTCGTTGCGTCCATGGTTCATATGGCGGTCGGGCGTATGGATGGCCCAATCCGGGTGTGTTCGGTAGAGGTCTGAGTCTTTGTTGACGGCCTCTGGCTCGAACCATAGACCGAACTTCATTCCCATGTCGTTGATTCTCTTGGCGAGACCTGTCATGCCTTGGGGAAGCCTGTCCTTGTTGGGGGCCCAGTCGCCCAAGCCTGCGGTATCGCCATTGCGTTCCCCGAACCAACCGTCATCCAGAACGAAAAGCTCGATTCCAGCCTCTTTGGCTTTGGAAGCAATCGAAACCAGGCGGTCCTCATCGAAGTTGAAGTACGTGGCTTCCCAGTTGTTGATCAGGATAGGACGGGTGCGATGATTCCAAGGCTCTCTGACCAAGTGTTCCCTGACCATTGAATGGAAACCTTGGCTCAAAGCCTGAAGGCCATCCTGCGTCCATGAAATCAACGCCTCGGGGGTCTGGAAGCTATCGCCTGGTGCTAATCTCCAAGCGAAGTTGGCATCGTTGATGCCGACTTGGATGCGTGTTACCTGGTAGGTATCGACCTCGGCATGCAGGTCGAAGTTGCCGGAGTATACGAAGGCCAGTCCCAAGGCTTCGCCCATCGTCTCGTTAGTGCCGGGACGCGAAAGGATGGAGGTCGGATTCATGAAGTGACCACTTGCGTTGCGCAAAGAGGTGATTTCCTGGATTCCCTCGTGCAGTCGGTAAGTATGGGGGTTGCGCTCTCGTGACCAGGCACCGGTGAAGATCGTCATGTCATAGTCACTGTCGGGCATGTCGAGGCTCAGACTCATGGCACGCTCGACTACGAGGCGCTGACTGCCCGCATTGATGATTTCGGCGGATCTGGCCAAGACGGGAGAATCGGCGAAAATCGTGTAGTTCAAAGCCACTTCGAGTCCGGTCAGTGAATCTTCGAGGATGATTCGTAGTGTCTTGCCCTGTTCTTTTTCAGCTCTTGTGGCGGGAAGTCCGGTCAGATTGGGCTTGCCTTCGATGATCTTGTAGCTCTTGTACTGCAGATCGGTCAGCCTTGAGCCATTCTCTTGGAGAACCACGATGGCTGGTTGTCGGTAGTCTCCGGTCCCGTACTCAGGGTACTCCTGCCGCAGATGCTCCAAGGAGTAGGTCAGGTCTCCTTCGATGCGACAAGTGGCGGGAGGACGGTGTTGAAGTTCAACCAGATGGGCGAAGCTCTCCCGGTCGGCTACCGCCGCGCCGAAATACAGGTTGAGAAGCTTGCCCTGGCTGTCAGCCATGATGATGTAGCTAACAAGCCCATTGGTGAGGTGGAACTGTTTCTGCTCATCGTGGGCGATGATCTGGGGGGTGCTATCAGTGCACTGTGACTTTCGTGTATTCATATCGCTCTCTTCCTCGAGGAATTCCTCCGTTGCCTTGTCGGAGTCGTTGACGTGGCACCGTCAGTGACCCGAATCAATGTTTATGATAGGGATTTTCACTGGCAGACCAAGGCGAAGACGGGGCTTGGTTGTGGGCACTTCAGAACTTGGTGTGACTCGGTGCGCCATTAGTCCTTGTGTCGTGAAACGGAGGTGTGAAATCCTTCCAATGGGCTGGAAAATACCCTTTACGCAAGATTATGGTGATTATGTCACGATGATGAAAACCTTTTTCTTTTGTGATTAGATTCCACAAATCATCAATTTGACCCAACGCAAGAATGACGCCGCGGAAACGGCATAATATGGTATAGGAATGGAGGCTTTTGCATTAACTCGTCGGGCTTTTGGCGTTTTATGCAGCGTACAATGCGTGTGCCAAGTGTACGCCAGTCATAGTCGATAGAGGTGACGTGCGCGCTGATGCAAAGCTGTGTAGTTGTGTGGTGCAGTGACAGAGGCCGTGGGGCTTTTTGCATCGAGGGATGACGAGTACAGTGTGTGTATCGGAATGTGTGGCTGCAAGCAAAGATACTCGCAGTTCGGCTTGACTTCGTGTTTAGGTACTTCAGTACATGGCTTTCCGTAAACGCCGTTTCGTCAGTTAGCATGGTAGTGTAGGGTTATCAATAGTCCTTCCAGCAGCCATCATGGCGAAGATGAATCCTACCAACCGTTTTTCAAGTACCGCATATGACCAGAGCTGGCTGTGCGTCACTTTGACTGTTGAATCACGCTTTTTCGTGTTCTCCGCAATTTGAAATCGTGTTTTATGTGAATATGGGTGGCAAAGAAGCCAATAAAGTTATCAACACACCCAGAGGTTTCTGGTTTCGGATATGCTCCGATAAAGGCGAGGAAAGTTATATACAAAATTGCCATTCCGCCATCAACCGACTTGCCGTCAGTAAATGAACGGAATGGCGCAGGTTGTTTTCTGACAACCTAATCCGTGCGAAAATCACATTGCTTGGTGCGCACGCTTTTTAATTATCAACCCGACACTCAAAGCCGCCATGGATGTCAAGAGCACGAGGGAGATGTCGGTACCCGTATGCGCCATCTTGGAAGTGGTCCCTGGAGTGGGCTCCAGTGGTTGCGGCGGTGTGTTGTGGTCGGTGTCGCTTGCTGGCGGTGTGATGGGTGGCACGTCGCCGGGTGGCGTGGCGCTGCTGGTGGCGTGGTTCTTGAACTTGACGTTCCACGCGGCCTTGGCGCCGTCATGCACGCGGCCTTGATGCTTGAGTGCGTGATTGCATGCATAAAAACCCGCCGAAGCGGGTTCCTCAACTGTGCCTCCACGGGGATTCGAACCCCGGATGCGCTGATATAGGGTTAGTGGAAGCAATGAATTCAATGCCTCTGCTGTTATTTTTCAAATACGCTGCTGACCGATAGATTTCGTCTTTATTGTTTTTAGTGCCGCACATGCGGCCCTTTTTCGAAAGGACAAAAGATAATGTATAGGTCTCACCGTCAGCCACCTGAATCCTGGATCGAATTACTCGATACGTATGTTGTCGATATGAAGGCACGGGGCTTTCGGATCATACTTGTGAGACCCGGTGGTATTAGATATCCGCATTTGCTCGATTTATCGGCAAGGCGGCCGCGGAAGTCACCGGCTTGGATGTCAGTATGTGGATTGCTGATGGTGACTGGTCGCTCCAGGCCAAAGCCAGCCGTAGGGCGGCACTCATGCAGTTTTACAGGTACCTGGTACGAACTGGCATGATGCAGAACAATCCGGTCGAAACCGTGCCTGGCATCCGCCGTCCGCGACCGATCGCCAAACAGCCGGCACCCGAAGAGGCGGTCATGCAAGGACTAGTATCAGCGGATACCGAGGCCCGGCTGATGGTGCAGCTCTGCTCCCAGGTCGGGTTGCGGCGCGAGGAGATCTCCAAGGTCGCCGCCTCCGACATAGTGGCCTACGGGGATGGCTACGCCTTGTGTGTGCACGGCAAGGGCGGCAAGGACCGTATCGTGCCCATCAGTGCGCTGTTGGCGCGTGACATCCAGGCAAAGGCCAACGGCGGCTGGCTCTTCCCTGGCAAAGGCGAACGGTGCTGGCTCTTCCCAGGCAAATACAAGGGGCATTGCTGCGTCGATCACGTATATCGCGTGATCAAAAGGGCCACCGGCTGGGCCACACACAGCTTCCGTCGCCGTTTCGGCCGTATCTCGTATGAGGTCAGCGGCAATAACCCCCGTGCGTTCCAGGAGCTGCTCGGCCACGACTCGCCAGCCACCACGCAAAGCTCCATTTTGGTGCCGTCCGCCGATTTAAGAGAAATCACCGAAAAGTCGCCCATTACGATCATCACGTAATAAACAATTAAAAGACTGAATGTGATGCCGGGAGTTACTCCTGGCATTTTATTTCTTCTGATGTTCATCCGCCAATGGGCGGCCTGCGAAGATATCATCAAGATCAGTGATTGAGATCTCTCGGTCGGGCGTATAGACCCTGCCAGGTCGTGTGGCTCCCTGTGTGCTGTACTCCTGGTCTACCTGTTCCCAGCTTTTATCGTTCATTTGTGGTCTGCCAGTCGCCATTGTGATGTCGACCATCCGGTCGAAGCTCACGGGATCGTCGAAAAGCGCATCGACCACGGGGCCGGCTCCCGATCCGGAGGCCAGCGGCGGGAAACCGTGATCGGTTCCAGGGTTATCCTTCATAGCTGTTCCTTTTTCCTTGTTTTGTTTCTATCGGTATTGCCGCCAGTATGATTGCCACTTGTCGGTCAGATACTTCGCGTGGTAGATGACCTTGTTCCTTCCATACTTATCGGTTTTTACCGTTGAGGCGATCGTCGTATTTGCCGGTTTGGCAATGGGTCTGACGGATGATCCAAGCCGAACGTCTTGTCGGTCAATCCCTGCATGAAATCTGTCCCGGTCTTCGTTGCTTGAGGCTGGTCGTAAAAGCAATCCCAGTTTGTCCATCATTGCCAAGCAGCGGTCCTGGAGTCTGCTGGTATCGATCAACGGGTCGTGCTGTGTGCGCACGAGGTAATCGAACTGTTCCAGGTTCTTGTATTCAAAGGCACTAATCAGGATGTCCTTCGCTTCGGGCGAGAGCTGATCGAAGTACTGATCGCGGATGAACGTCAGGTCATACAGGTCGCGAATCTTGTCGCGTGAAAGGTATGCCGTCGCCTTCAGGACGCATAGCTTGCTGATAGTGTACGTCACTATGCCGTTGCGCATGGTGACTGATTGAAGATCCACCATTTTCTCACGATGCGATACCTAGACTTTCAGCGGGGTGTTCAGATCGCCGTAGGTGATGAACGCACGCTGCAGATAGGGTGCCGCCTTCGCTTGCCTGCATTGGTATCCATTGGCTTTGCAAATCTGCTCAAGTGTATTGAAAAAACGTTTTGCAGGCACGGAAGCGTGGTGAGCGTCAAGATCGATGTCCTCGCTGAACCGATCCAGCCCATAACACTCCATGAGCGCCGTACCACCCTTCAAAATGAAGGGATTGTTATCTTGCGAGTTCAAGCCATCCAACACCGTTTCGATGGCCTTACGATTAGCGCCAAGATCCATGATCATCCAACTTTCTGTGTATGGGCATCCTTGTAGGCGAGCCATTTGCCCCAATACTCATGACCCATGAAATGGTCGATCTGGGGTCACTCAGGCCGGTCTCTCAACAGCCAGACGTGGTCCATGATCTCCTGGTCGTAAGCGCTGTTGCTGATGAAGTTATCCCGCATGCCCTGCGCATCCGAATAATACCCCTGCTCGATCAGATCAAGGCAGGCGCGTACATGCGAGGCCACCGGCAGTTTCCCATGCTCAGGTACAAGGCATGATGGATTGATGCCGTAAGAACTGAAAGGGGAGGTGTCTGTGTCAAGCATGTACAAGTGATCCCAGTCCAGGGCGCTGTGATGCCAATCACCGGGAGTATCGGTCCTGTCTCCCAGATTCAACGCCTGGACGCCGGTAACGTACTTCATGATCCCTCCCTTCGATATGCGCATATTAACTACCTCTACAATACAACAGGATCAAGCTCCCACCTAGGTTCATCCCCACTACTTGTGGTACTTCATCCACAAAGCCTGGAAGGTTCTTTCGTCGCCACCGACGTGTACCGACACGATGTCCTTTTTGACATCGGCCTTGGCGGATTCCAGGCGAGCCCGCTATCGCCGCCTACCTCGCTTGGATAGCATGCGACAAAAAGAAAACTGAAACCTACACGCGCAAAGCCATCAAACGAAAACCTCAAACAACACTGGCACAACTCATGGCGAGCACACTCAGCCTAGGCCACACATTACGCTGCTCGTCTCAAGGTGCGTGCACGTCGGCCGCACCTGGCGTGCGTACATCGGCATCGACAACGACCAGACGATTGCCGACCGGTATGGACGCTACGAGCGGACGGTGCACACGCGAGACCTCTTACGAATATTTCAGCCCGCCATAGATCAGCCTGAGCGCGTTCTCGATGCGCAGGCTCGTGTTCTCCTCACGCAACGCCTCGATCCTGCCGTCACCGACCGGTTCATCCGACAGGTCACGAATGGTATTCTACGATCGGAGAGCCGACATCATCACCAATGTGCAACCGCCGTATCAATCAGCTTCCAGCAAGCTTTGCGGGCCAGCTGTTCCTGCTGTGTGCGTGACATGCCCAATGAGGATTGTTCCTCTTTCCCAGTAGAGCAGTCCTCGAAATAGCCGGCAGTCTTATTGCTAAGCCATAGACTGCTTGAGCATTCGTCCGTGGCAGGATTCGCCTTATTGGGATAAAAGGAGACCTCATACTGTGTCTCTTCTTCCTCAAACGAAGCGCTGCTGACTTCCACGATTTTGCCATTCATCCTAATGTCCGCATACGCGTATTGCCTCCAAGTATCCAGGCTTTCTTCTCGATATTGGATATGCTCACTTCCACTGGCCTTTATGGCATCGCGCAAATGCGGATAGCTTTTGAACATGGCGCGCATCTGCACGGTCATCGGGTCGTTGTGTGCGTGGCTGACGGGTAGGGAAGTGCGCCACGCATGCCATCCACCCCACGCGCCAAAAGCCAGCACGACCGTCAGGAATACGGCAAGTACACGCGGCCAGCGCCTGCGGCGCTTTGGACTATTGGAGGGGTGCGTCATTGCCGTGCTTCCGTTCATTGTCGATCCGCTTGTTGAACGCGTCGGCAGCTTTAGCTTCGTGGCCCCCAGACCGTGGCCGTTCTCGTTAAGTTTTCGCCTCAGTGTCGATTCCGAGCACGACACCGGACCAAGCGCCTCTCCAAACGAATACTGACGCAAATCATAACCGGTCATGAACGGTATTCTACGGCCGGAGAGCCGACACCATCACCAATGTGCAACCGCCGTATCAATCAGCTTCCAGCAAGCTTTGCGGGCCAGCTGTTCCTGCTGTGCGCGTGACATGCCCAATGAGGTTTGTTCTTCTTTCCCAGTATCGCAGTCCCTGAAATAGTCGGCAGTCTTATCGCTAAGCCATAGAGTGCTTGAACACACGTCCGTGCCGGGATTCGACGTGGCAGGATAAAAACCGATGCTGTAGGCATCGCCATCATCGATAATGTGTCCGGCATTGCTGATGATTTCCATGGTCTTCCCATCCATGGTGACGTCTACAAATGAGATGTAATTGCCCATATCGTAATCGAGCTTCCGATACTTGATGTCTTTGTCATCGCTGGCCGCGATGGCTTTCTGGAGGGTCCCATACTCCCTGAACATGGCGCGCATCTGCACGGTCATCGGGTCGTTGTGTGCGTGGCTGACGGGTAGGGAAGTGCGCCACATATGCCATCCGCCCCACGCGCCAAAAGCCAGCACGATCGTCAGGAATACGGCAAGTACACGCGGCCAGTGCCTGCGGCGTTTCGGATTATTGGAGGGGTGCGTCATTGCCGTGCTTCCTTTCATTGTCGATCTGCTTGTTGAACGCGTCGGCGGCAGCTTTCTGATCGTCTCCGCTGACTGGATTACCGTTGGAGCTTACGCCTTTCTCCTTGATGACGAATCCGCCTATCGAGTTTGTGCCGACGCTTTGTGCGTTGTCCTGGAGCCATTTCTGTCCCTTTACCGGATCTCCGTTGCCGTAGTTGGCGCAGAACTCGTCGGCGCGGTTGGTTTTGCCTGCGACGATCTCCTGGTGGTATTGCATGGCGATGCCAATCGTGTCCACGCGATTGAGGTGCAGTGGTCCAGCTGCTTTTTCGATGCGCTTCTGGATGTTTATGGCGTCCATGTCGGCGTTCATGTCCTTAAGGTCGAACCTCGCCTTGCCGCTGGCGATGTCGCCACCCCAAGTGGACTCCTCCTGGTTGCGTGGACCGTTCGACCACGTGAAGTTGCTCAGGCTGGAAGCCAGATGCCCGTTGCTCGGATTCTGCATTGCAGCCAACGATCCCATCTCATGCAGAAAATCAGAAGTGCCCTTTCCATCATTCTGCCTGTTCTTTAGATTACCCACAACCTTCGAAGCGTCTTTGGGTGAGTGTCCAAGTTCGTCAATCAGAAACTGTTCTGTCTTGGTCTTGCTTTCTGTACCGGCGGAAATGGCCCACATAAAGCGAGATATGCCGTCGTCACCGTAGGCGATGTTCGCCAGGAGAGTGCAGTAGAGATAGCCTAGATCAGCCACATTCCCATTCTGGTCAAACACCGGATGCTTCTTCGCCCACTTGCGGTATTTATTGGTGAAGTCAGCAAGGAATTCGGCATCCTCCTTGAGCATACCATACTGCTTTTTGAAGAACTTGATCATGTCTTTTTTGCTGATCTTGTCGTCGAGGAACTTGGCCATGACCGCGTTGGCGTCTACGGCATGGCCCGTGTTGTCGCTGGTGGCGATGGGTTGGTCGAGTGGTCGCCAGATGGCCAGGCCCTGCTGGTCGATTTCCTCGGCGATGGCGTTGTTGCGCCGGATCCATGCGATGTAGTTCGCCACGGCGCCCCGCATGGTGTCGGCGGTGGCCTGGAACTCGCCGCGCACGGAGGGCTCGACCTGCCGGGGTATCGCCGCGATCCTGGAGTCGATGGCCTTCAGGCGTGCGATGAGGGCGTTGCCCTCATCCACGTCGATCATCGAGTACGGGGCGCTGTCCGCCAGGTCGATGGTCTGTTTGGCGGCCTGCCGGTGCTCCTCGTTGCGTTCGCGCAGGAGTTCGAGGTCGTGTTTCTGGTGAGCCTGTGTGTCGGCCTTGGCGGCTTGCCATGCCTTGCCGGTCAGGTTCGTGTCGGCGATGAAGTCGTTGCACGCGCGGATGCCCTCTTCTATGGCCTGATCGCGTTTGTCGCACGCGCGCAGCATGGCTTGCATCGCGTCGCGCACTAGCTCCCTGTCGAACCTAATGCCCATGTCGTCTTCGCCTTTCACTCCGATGTGTGTAAGAGTCCCTAATGTCTTCCTGCTATCGTTCGCCGGCGATCTTTTCGAGCTGACCTGCCATGGCGGCGAGCCTGCGCACCGCTGCAGAAGCGATCGCGGCAGTGCTCGCGGGCTGCGAGGTGGAGCCGTGCACATGGGCGTCAGCGTCGCCCGCAACGCCCGCGATGCGGGAGGCCTCGGACTCCAGATCGTCAATCGACTGCGCAACCATGCTCATACCGACACCACCCCTTTGGCGTCCGCGACATCGGTCTCGTGCAGTTGCACATGCACTGCTTTCACGTCATGGCCGCGCGCCGCGTACGCGGCGGCCTGCCTGCGCAGGTCGGCGTCCAGCTTGGCCATTGACTGGCACGCCGTGGCGAGCATCGGCAGGTGACCGGCGAACGTGTCGGGCACCGGCGAGCCTGCCGACCTGGGACAGCCCGCCGGAGGCGTGCGTGAACGCCCTGGCGCGCGCCTGGGCGCCGCCCTCGTTACTCCTGATTGTCATCCCTATGGTTGACAAGGATACCACGCAGGCCATGCAAGACAATGAGAAACGTTATACAGGAATGGCAGCAAGCTAGACGGTTTGTATATACAAACCGCTTTCCGCCCGCCATGGGCGGAACCACCCGAGCGCCGAAGACGGAGGGGACTATCAGGTTCGGGTGTCCCAAGCGGTGAAGTGGTGTCAGGGGACGGGTATGCGCCATGCCCGCCTGTAGGTTTCATATAGTGCTCCTCAACTATCATTGAGGGAGGCGGGCATACACCCGTCTCCGACCGGGCCGGCCGCCGTCAACGATCCGCCAAGATTCATGTGACGACGCCGGACTTTTTCCTTGTTTTTCTGTTTTTCTGTTTTCCTACGGTCCTTCACGGACCCTCGTTATCTACTATGCACCAGTTCGGGAATGCCGGCGGAACCAAAACCGACTTTTTTCCAGGCACGGAAAAGGCCCCGACGGAAACCCGCCAGGGCCCGAAAAACGACCGAATCAATCAGCCAATGCCGCAGGCTCCACCTTTCTGACATGGACTTGGATTTACTATGTTCACGTGGTCTCGCCAAGACCCTCCGCCGCCTTGGGTCTGTTGGGGTGCGGTTGCGCCGCTGCCCGTGTATCGCGGCCTAGCCTGCTACGCCTGCTGTGCGGCCTGGGCCTGTGCTTGGGCTTGGGCTTGGGCTTGGGCGGCGGCTTCGGCGGCGATGCGGTCGGCCTCGGTCTTGGCCTGCACGCTCGCGTTCACCGCATCCACAGCACCCTTGACCGCCTGTGCATCCTTCCTGTCAAGCATGGCCTTGAGCGTGGTGCGGGTGTTCTCGTCCGTGACCCTGCCCGCAGAAGAGTCGTACACGCCCTGAGCGTCCGCCAATATCCTTGCGTCCCTGGAGGCGAGCACTGCCTTCGCATCAGTTTTGAGGGTCCCGGCCTGCCTCGCATACCATGACCGGGCTCTCCCGATCCCTGCGCTCGTCTTACGTACGACGTCACGGCCTGCGGTGGGGCAGGAGGGTATGTCCGGCCCCACGTGTCCGGAATCGTCGGCCAGGGTCGTGACGGTCCCGGGGTCCTTACCTGTCCGACGGTCACGCCCTTGGCTTCCTTGAGCGTGCCGTCCGCGAGCTGGACGAGGTACCGGCTGCGAGCCTGGCAGCGCCGCTGAGTGGATCCTTGTGCACTCCTGCCTGGCCTGTGTGTCCTCATGATGCCGCCACACCGTCCAGCCGCCCGCACACAACACCAACACCAACACAATCGCAGTGATGACGATGGCCGGTCTTACCACTTGCGTGAGTGCTGTTCCTTTGCAGTGCCTTTATTTTCTTCCATGATGTTCTCCTGTTTCCAATTCCACCGTATGGTTGTATGTTTTCCATCTTGCAGACTTGTCTGTATGCCCGCACGAAGACATGTCAGAACAACGACATCTGGCCTGGAGCCGGACCCCACGCGCGGATTCGGGGGAGCGTGGGTGTCCTCGCGCGTCCTTTTCTGCGCTGTCTCCTACGGTTCTCGGCCTCGACGACCTTGGCCCGTGCTTCGGCATCGGGATTTGATGTCAGCCAGGAAAGCATCGTGCGGTAGCGGCTGCGCTCGGATCCATGAGCGACGTCTACCCCATCCTCAGCCGCGAGTCTGGCGACCTGCTTGCGCATCGTCCATCCTAGGGCCGCCCGACAGCCCGTATCGGTCACGGCGTGCGATCGCCTGAGCCATGCAGTTGATCCGCAAGGGGCACACACCGCACACAGCAGCCCCCGCTCGTTGGAGTACTTGCCCTTCCGACGTGGAGTCAATCTCCTCGTCCAGTCCCCACATTGCATCAGCGAACGGCTGCGGGAACGATCTGCACAGTTGGGCTGTGCCGCCCCGCGCGTTCAGACGTTTCCCGACGGCGCTTTTGAAATTCGCTCCTGATGATGTCATTTCGAGTCCTTCCCATTGATACGGGCGATGAACCCCGTTCCTTGGAGAGGCGAACGTTTCGGCGTTGGCGCGCGGCCGGCGAACGGGTGACCCGTGAGGGGGTAATTGATGGTTGTTTACTGGTGGTTTTAGTAGACCTGCATTTAATGCACCCCTAGAATTGTCGGGTACGGCATGTCCTTTGGTGCCTGGGCCATCAGGATTCACCAACTTGTCTGCGCCGTCACCCTCATGCTCCGAAGCATGTGTGGAATCTAGCCAGGCTGACAGACGTTCAGGCTCCGTGTCCACTGCCAGATCCCATACCACACTTCGATACTGTCTGGGCCTGGTGCGCCCTCTTGGCGCCAGAGCTGCATGGCGTTGGTCGCCGCGTCGAATGAAACCGTGAGCTTCCAGATATGTGAGGGCGTTGCGTACGCTCCGCTCCCTGAACTCCGTAACTTGCAGATCGTGGACACGCTCGGCCAAGCACCCGTTCCATCATCAGGTGCCCTATCAGCTAGATACAGCAGCACCGCCTTTGCGGTCGCATTGCCCACACGACACCGGTAGGCCCAACTCGTGCACTGCGTGCTCATAGGATCAGCCTCCAATTGAGCGACCAGGGAACTGAACGGTAACTGGAATAAGTCATGTCCATCAGTCCGTCCTCCCTGAATAAGAAGGGTGGTGCAGCATCGCATCACGACGGCCTGAGATGCTGGGGTCGTGGATGTGACCAAGCTCATCTCTGCTTGTAACGACTGTCCGCCCACATACCCCGAACAATAGGGTATTCTTCAGAATATGACCTCTATAGGAAGGCCGAGTACAATCACTCATGTGTGACTCCTAATGGTGAGTGGTTGAGGACAGTGCATATAAATATAAATCAGGTCTGCCGCTCGTCTGTTACACAGCCGGTTCCAATCTCGATCATTGGAACCGGCATTTTTCATTTATGGGGTATCGGCTAAAATCCGAAATATGAGCAAAGATATGCAAGAGCCGTTCGCAGCGGAAGAAGAAACGCAGGCACATCGTGTTCTTGGTACATGCGGTCGGGTTCTGCTTCTGATCCTTCAGATGGTCTGGCGTCTAGTGTGCGCAATGTTGCGCTTGATAGGGCGGTTGATAGGTTTCCTTTTCAGTGAACTCATATACATATTTAACCTTCTCATTGCATTTGCTTTGTCATCTATATTTCACAGCATCTAACTGGATGGGAGACGTCCATCAAAACCGAGAACAAAATCAGATGTGAGTCCTTGATCGCGGAAAAATAAAAGATCGTTGAATTGCCAGTTGAGTGTGCCATGCTCTTTCTGCGAAGGTGTAGATTGAAATATTCCCATTTCGTGAGCGAGATCTTTCTGCGAAATGTGATGTTCCACGCGCCATCGGCGAACAGGTGAATTTACAGTCATATTCAGATCCTTTATTTTGGGATATCCAAAAATTACTATACAACTATCATCTGAAAACGCAAAATCGATTATTATGTTGATTGTAGGTTATGTTATGCGAGAAGGGATATGTATTATGGAGACGAGTTACGCTTCGACTATGAAAAAGGCGGAGTATCGAACTACAGCATTCTGCTGGAACGTGAAGAAAGTTTTGCATGATAAAGGCTTGTCTCAAAACTATCTTGTGGAAAAGCTTGATGTAAGTTGTGCGACAATGTCACAGATGCTAAATGGGAGCCGGCATTTACGCTTTGAAGAAGGACTGGCAATTGCTGATGCTCTAGACATGGATCTGAATAGTTTGCTTGATACTCGAAACATGGCTGAGTTTTTAGCAAATCGGAATCGCAAACTTGAAGAGAAGCGTCGTGAGAATGAGTTGCTCATGCAGCTTAGCCGCGAGATGGACGAACAAAAAAAGGAACCCGCCGAAGCGGGTTCCGTATCTGTGCCCCCACGGGGATTCGAACCCCGGACACGCTGATTAAGAGTCAGCTGCTCTAACCAGCTGAGCTATAGGGGCGCTGGTCAGCATAAAGCCAAGAAAGAACTATACGCGGGCTGTTGATGAAAGGCAAATCGGTGTGTCGTATCCTTTGTTCGTCGTGGGTTGGTGGCGTCGCAAGCGACTTCAGGCGGTTCACGTTCAAATGGCTGCGGCATATACGCAGCTCAGCTGAGCTGCGACGGTTTAGCGACAGTATGTATGGCTGCGTCGTATACTTGTGTCGGAATGAAACGGACTTGACAGGTTCTTGTTCCTGCATGGCGGCCTGTCAATGATGTGACGTGGCGAAAGGATGCACATGGATGAGGGGAAGAATCAGAGGCTTCAGCCCGAGGGTGCCGTAGATTCCGCCACGCCTTATGAAGAAACTCCCTTGGTGGGCATGAACGTCCATTCGTCAGGCCAAGTGGCGGGAGAATCTGGTCCTTATGGGCATCGTGATGATTCTGATTCCGCGCAGTACTCCGAAGGGCCCCGGCGTCCAAATGCGGGTGTGCATGCGGGAGAGAGGAGTCGCGTTGCACGCAAAGCCGTTTACCGTCGTCGAATCGCGGTCGGGGCGTCCTTCGTGGTCGTGGTGTTGCTCATCGTCTCCCTCACCGTGTATTTCGTGCCGTCGTTAAGGAGAGGTCTGTTTTCGGCGGTCGATGGGGCACAAGACAACCCGGTGGTTTCGAGTTCAAGGAAGGTCGGTGCACGTAAGCGGCGTATGGCAAGATCCGCCGATGCCGCTGATCGGAGGATTGAAGCCGGCGCTTCGGAAAAACGTTCTGAAGAGTCCTCGTCGAAAGAACCGCGAATGATGAAAGTCGCGGGAGGCGAGGTCACAGCGCTGCCGCGACTGACCGACACTGACAGGGCAGCCATCCTGGCCAAAGCCCAGGAGGCGGCTGTGCAAAGCGGCAAGCCTCGTCATGACTATTCCTATTGTGTAGCTACGCGGGGGGGCGGTCAGCGATCTGGTCATATTCGAGAACACCATCTTCCGTACGCTCAATGACCCGCGCGGCTGGCCGCGTGCCGGAGCCACATTCACATACAGCGCCGATTCAAGCAGATGCGACATGGTTTTGTACCTTTCACAAAGCGACCAGATAACCTCGTTTTCGCCTGACTGCTCCAATGAATACAGCTGTCGCGTGGGCCAAGCGGTCATCGTCAACGACGACCGGTGGAACGGAGGGACCCCGCAGTGGCTCGCCGCGGGTGGCACGATGGACCGCTACCGCGTCATGGTCATCAACCATGAAGTAGGTCATAGGCTTGGGCACATGGACAACGAACCGTTCTGCTCTGCGCCGGGCCAGCCGGCACCGCTTATGCAGGAACAGTCGATGAATCTTGGCGGGTGCACCACCAATGAGTGGCCTACGGACGTAGAACTGTGGATCAGCCAGTGAACACGGCCGTCGGTCGGTTCGCCCCCACACCATCTGGTCGCATGCACATAGGCAACGTCTATGCCATGCTCGCCGCTTGGCTTTCGGCCAAGTCCCAAGTCAATCCGGTAATCGGGCTTCCGGGACGGGTGTTTTTGCGCATCGAGGATGTGGACGGCTCTCGTGCTGTACCCGATGCCGACAAGTGGATCATGGACGATCTGCATTGGCTTGGGCTTGATTGGGATGGCGAGCCGGTCTACCAGTCACGGCGGTCGGCGATTTACCGCGAGGCGCTGTATGCCTTGCAATCCATCGATTTAGATGCCGACGCTCCTCTTGGTGACCGTTCACACGTGTCCGGGAAGGTATTGGTCACTCGGGGCGATTCATCTGTGTCGGCCGGAAGGTTGCCGGACGTGCCGAAAGGAAGTGCTGGCAGGTTCCCGCTGGTGTATCCCTGCTTCTGTTCACGCGCGGATTTGCGAGCGGCCTGCGCTCCTCAGGAAGGCGATCGGTTTCTGATCTATCCGGGAACGTGCCGTGCGTTGCTGGCCGGTGACCCCAATGAGGTGCGCTCGCGCTTGGAAGCCAGACGACGGCATTCATGGCGTATTGCGGTGCCTGACGATGAGATGGGTGGGGGTTCCGTGGCCTTCGACGACCGCGTGTTCGGCAGGCAGGTCTTTGATTTGGCGCGCGATGTGGGCGACACGGTGATCCGACGTTCGGATGGGGTTTTCGCTTATCAGCTTGTCGTTGTGGTCGATGATTTGCTGATGGGTGTCAATGACATCGTCCGTGGCCGCGACCTGTTGAGATCAACCGCGTTGCAGGTATGGATTCGGAAGGCCTTGATTGCTTCGGGCTTCGCAGAACGCTACGGCATCGGTTCAGACGACGTCGCCGAATCAGACCGGGGCGATGCCGCAGGGAAGGCTCGTCCTGTAGGAACGTCCGTCAATCCGGTCTATGCCCATGTGCCCTTGATTGATGCTCCTTCGGGACAGCGTCTCGCCAAGCGCAAACGTTCGCCTGATCTTGGCGTTCTCCGTGCAGCCGGGGTGGAGCCGGAGCAAGTCATTGGTTATTGCGCTTGGCTGCTTGGGGTGCGCAAGTCGGACGGCATCGGTAATTGCGGCGCTGCCGGACCGGTACCGATGGATGCCCAAGAGGCGTTGGAACGGTTTTCTTGGGAACAGGTCAAGACCGATGTTTCCGACCGAAAGTTGACGGTCAATTGGGAGAGTGAACTCGTCAGCCCGAAAAGCGCGACTGTGGCGTAACCGGTTCGAGAAGCGGCGACTTGGTGCAGGAGTTAGAGACGGGTCATGGAGGTCGTCTCCAACGTTGGGTCGAAGTCTTCGCAATGACGGACGAAGCGCTGACGGGCCAATACATGTGGAATCCAACGAAAAGACGTGTCTCCCAGGTGCCGGTAAGGCGCCCGGGAGACACACGAGGACAGGGGCTTCTTTCCCTATTCACTCATCGGCATATATCTTCTTGTTGAAGATGAGGTAGACGACCAGGCCCACGATCGTCGCCATGGAAGCCACAAGGAACAGGTTCCCGTAGTTCGCGGCTGATCCGGTTGCTCCGGCCAGGCTGAAGCCGGTCAGAGGCTTGGAGGTCATCAGTCCGCCGATGATGGCGATGCCGACCGATCCGGCTACGTTCATGGCGAGATCGTTCATGCCCACGCCGCGTCCGGATTCGTCCTTCGTGAGGGTTTCCAACACGGTGTCGACGACGGGGGAGTACAGCAGCCCTACTCCTGCATAGTACAGACATCCGGCTGCGGCCAACGCCGCCGGGCTGATTCTGATGCAGAACGAGGCGATGATCAGGCCTGCCAGCTGCAGGACGGCCGCGCAGATGATGCCGGCTTTCTTACCAATCTTATCGATGATCCAGCCGGAGCAGGTACCGAAGATCGCGGCCACTACGAAGGCCCACACGATGTAGAGCGAGACGGTCTGCGTGCCGAGGTGGTAGATTTCACCGCCGATGGCGTTGAAGATTGGTGAGAATGAGTAGTTGGGCAGGTAGAATAGGAGGATAAGGCTAATCGCCATGATCCAACGCTTGTTATGGAAGAAATCCGGGGTGATGAATGGATTCTTCGCCTTGTGGATGTAGACCGCGAAGATGATATAGAGCAGCGCGGAGATTACGAGCATCCACCATGCCATGTATGAGAAGAACAGGGTAAGGAATGCGGTGGCGGCACCGAAAATCACGAAGCCCCAGACGTCGACCTTTTCACCAGTGTCGGAATGATTCGGAAGGTTGTGCAACAGCAGCGGCAGGAAGAGGACGGTGACGACGGGGATTAGGAAGAGATACTGCCAATGAATGGAGGTCAGGAAACCTGCGGCGAAAACGCCGATGGCGGCGGAAACCTGGTAACCGGCGGTGAAGATTCCGAAGAAAACGACCTTCAGTGAATCCTTGAGGTACTTGGTGGCGACCACGAGGTAGACGGACCCGGCCACCTGTTCACCTGCCGTCTGTATGATTCGGGCGATGATGACGGTCCATATGTTTGCTTGGAAGAAGGAGTTCGCGACGAAGCCGAAGACCGAGCCTATGGTCAGTAGTGTGATGCCTGCGACCACCAGTTTTTTCAGCGAGACGAAGTCACCAAGTGAGCCATAGACGAAGCAGACGATACCCAAGACGATGCTGGGCAGCGCTGTGATGAGTGAAGCTTGCGCGGGTGCGCCAGCGTCCTTACCGACCTGGGTGAATACCAGATTGAATCCTTGAAGGCACAAGGTGCCGAGAACAAATGTTATCAGAAGCGGGATGAGCGCCTTTACTGCCATGTCGCTGGTAATCTCGGAGTCATTCCCTTTTGTTGAAGAAGGCACGGAGCTGGTCGTGTCCTGATTGTTTTGTTTTGTCATATGTTCATCCTTGAAATGTAATCAGGGTTTTCTTACTTGGCGGAGGCTGCGAGATTGCCGATGCGGGTCATGAACTCGTTGAGGAATCGGTCAACATCGACTCCAACGGCGACTTGCATGGTTTTCTTCGAGTTATTGAGGCGAGTGTTGTCTCCTATGGTGCGTCCACGGGTCGGTGCTTCGGTTTCGACCTTCATGTTGATCGGCAACGTGGTCACCAGCGTGGGGTCGACTGCGACGGCCGCGGCGAGTGGATCGTGCAGTCCGCATCCTCCCAGATGCGGCGAGGTGGTTTCATAGGCTTTGATGTAGAAATCGACCATGTCCGCCAGGAACGTGGCGGCTGGAGTGCCGATTCCTCGCCATTGCTCGGAATGTTCGTAGGTCATGAGGGTCTGCAGCGTGACGTCCAAACCGATCATCGTCACCGGTGCGCCAGAGCGGAAAAGCAGGTCGCAGGCCTCCGGATCCTGTGAGATGTTGGCCTCGACCCACGGGGCCGAGTTGCCGCAGACGGTCAGTGCCCCGCCCATCATCACGATGTTGCCGATCTCGTCTTTGATTTCAGGGGCTTTCTGCAAGGCTTTGGCGATGTTCGTCTCAGGGCCAGTCGGTACGAAGGTGAGGTCTTTGCCGTACTTCTTGACGGATGCGATAATGAAGTCGACAGCATTCATATCGGTTTCCACCGTGCGTTTGGAATCGGGTATTTCCACGTCGCCGATGCCGTTCTTGCCGTGAATGAATGCTGAAATATCAGAGACGGTGAATGAATCCGCCGTCAGGGCATGTGACTGACCACGATAGACCGGCACTTCCGGGTGACCAAGCAGATCGGTGATGGCCAGGTCGTTGCGTATGCCCTGTTCCAGAACCACATTGCCGAATGTACTGGTGATGCCGATCAGCTCGACTTCGGGACTGCCGAGGATATAGGAGATGGCAAGCGCGTCATCAATGCCGGTATCCAGATCAAGAATGATTTTCTTCATTATTCGCCTTTCAACTTCGCGACATCTGACTTGAGATGCGTCTCAACATTGACAAACGGTAAGGACGCATGCCTTACAGGCGTGCTTCCACATATTGATAAAGTGATTTAGCAATATTTATATATAATATCGTTTTTATTGGGTTCAGATCGTATAGTCAGGGTCCAGCGCGGAGGAAGATGCCTGCATGACCCGTCAGACCAGGTAGAGGTGGCCTCGTTCTGAGACGGCATCGCCCGGATGGCGGTGTCGGGGACATATGCCGGCATCCTGTACGTGGGGCGTCAGACATGTTCCATGGTAAATCCGAGCATATACGTGGGCTTGCGATACTCGTCGGATTATGAATGATCGGAGGTGGGCTCGCGGTCTTGGAATCTGCTTCGTCTCATGTTCGCCTCGATCGCAGACGACGCACCATGATGACATGGGAGCGCATACTATGGATATGACCAATCACAACGGGAAGCGAGGAAACGATGACTGCTTATATGGATCACAAGGATCTCGCCAACGAGACCGTCGATAGTCAACGGGCTGGGAAGATTAGCGACGGGGTGCACCGTGTGCTTGATGGCATTGCCGAGGCTGAGTCCGCTGCTGGGCGTGACGCTGGATCAGTGAAGCTGCTGGCAGCGACCAAGACTCGTGACGTGGGCGAAATCATGGCAGCCATCGACGCGGGCGTCCGTATGATCGGGGAGAATAGGCCCCAGGAAATCCAAGCCAAAGCGGAGGGCTTGAGGCGGTTGTGCGCCCAACGTGGGTTCGCGCTCGGCAGAGATGATGCAGTTGGTTCCGGCGCCGCGGCCGCGGCTGAAGAGCGTGCGGATATGGTCCATATCCCGTTCCACGTCATCGGTCAGCTTCAAGCGAACAAGATCGGTAAGGTTTTGCCGGTGGTCGATACGATCGAGTCGGTCGATTCCTTGCTGTCCGCCGAGCGTCTTTCCCGCCGTGCCGTGGCCCGTGGGATCACGGTGGGTGTTCTGCTGGAAGTCAACGAGTCGGGAGAGAAAACGAAGTCCGGTTGTTCTCCCGCTTCCGCCGTGGAGTTGGCCGGTCAGATCGGAGTGCTTGACGGCCTTGAACTCCAAGGTTTGATGACCATTGGTGCGAACGTGGAAGATGAGAAGAAGGTGCGTGAAGGCTTCGCCCATTTGCGCCGCACGCGCGATCAGATCCTGTCATCAGCAGAACCGGGCACGTCTTCTTGCAAGGAGCTTTCCATGGGCATGACCCATGACATGGCTGCGGCGGTCGCGGAGGGATCGACGGTTGTAAGAATGGGCACCGCCATCTTCGGAGAACGCGCCTTCATCTGACCGCGTAGTCCGACACCGGGCATGCTATCAGACTGGGCTAGTAGAATCTATGTACCATGACTGCTAACGAAGAAGGCGCTATGCAAGAAAGCGAACGGCATGAAGCTGGCGAGCGGGCCGATGCAGCCCGCAGCAAGCCAACGAAACGTGCAAAGGTGATGCGCGGCATCGTCGCGCCTGTTTTCGGCTTGCTTGCAGTGACATTCTTCGCGTTGGGCCTGCTCAACGCCACGCTGTGGAAGCCCAACGCTTCAGTGACGGCGACCGGATACCTGACCAGTCGCTATGCGGTTACGGATCCCGGAATGCTGTCGCTGCTTGACGGGACGGTAAATCTGCAGGTTGGCTTGGATAAGGCGACGGCGGATGGGGCAGGTCGTTCGGCCGGTTCCGATGAGGGTTCCAAGGTGTCGCAGGAGCAGCCGGGCAAGGTCTGTGTGGCCATCGGCCTGGCCAAGGACGTATCCGGCTGGCTTGCCGGAAGCAAGTATGAAAGAATCGTCGGTCTCCATGATCACACGCAGCTGCACACGCAGATGATGCAGGGTACGGCCGAACGCGATGCGACGAAGTCGACGGATTCGGATTCTGCAAAGAAGGCCGACGCAGACAAAAACGCCGTGGACTTCGAGGATTCCGACATGTGGTCGCAGGTTGCATGTGCTAAAGCAGGACGTCCGGTGACGATGAAGGTGGAGGCCAAGGACTCGCAGGTGGCGCTCATCGATTTCGGCAAGGCGGTGCCCGATCGCGTGGGTGAGGTGAACATGCGTTGGGTGCGAAGCAGAGTGCCGAACACCGCTTTGCCGTATTACATCGCAGCTGCGCTGCTGGTGATCGCCACTGTGCTGTCCGCTTCCGTCTTTGCGATGACGCCGAAGCCGAGGAAAAAGCCGGTAAAGGCGCAGGGCGAAGCCGGTGACGCCTCGCCGGGCGAGGTGACGATAACGGAGGCATTGACCGGATCGTTGCAGGGGCTGCGTAGGGGCCTGCATACCTCCGGACCGGGAAGGCATTCGAAAAAGACCGCCCAAGAGGTGGCGCAGGAGGCGCTCGTCACGGAGGAGGGATTGCGTTCGGCCCGTGAATTGCAGGAGCAGGGGCCGAGCATCGTCGATCCGTCGCTGCACAATCTGGTACGGCAGGCCGGGGGGGACGGGGGTCGAAAGCGAATCCGGTATGGCCGCTGGCACCATTGCCACCGGCGACGTTCATTCAGAGGACGGCGGGGATATCGAGCTTACTTCAGCCATTGCGGACGATGCTTTGCAGGCCTATTTCGAGAGACTTTCCCAGGAGGAAAGCCAAATGGTTCAGGAAGTCGAGGATCAGGACGAGGAGCAGATGCATATCGAGCCCGAGCCATCACCGACTCAGTCCGACTCGGAAGGTGGAGCGGACCGCCGAAGCATCGAAGGATCCGGAGTCAGTCGGGACTCTGGTAGCGGACAGGAATCTCGTGACGGTCAAGAGGTCGAAAATTCGGCCGAACCGGAAGAATCACAAGGTCGGGAAGACGATTCCTTGCGTGGCGGCGTTGGGGCAGCTTCCGACGAGGCCCACGGAAAGGAGGGGGTGACACGGAAGAACGACGAAGGAAACGATGCTACCGAAAAGGATGCCGATGGCGGTCGAGCCGTTCAGTCGGACGCCAAGAGGGAGGTGAATGGAGAACGTGGCATCCTTGATGCGAACGCGACCTCTGGCGGCGCTGAGGTTTCTGACAACACTAGCGACACTGCTTTGCAGAGTGATGCCGCTCAGGCGGTCGAAGAGACAAAAGAGGCGAATGGGACGGATGTAGTGGATGGCGACGATGTGGCCTCGCGTATGGACGATTCGCAGGAAAACAAAGATATCGAAGGTACTGAGGGTGCACCTGGTCAAGCGGCCGTCGATGAGGAGGACATCGACGCGGTCGTCGAGGCAGTGAACGCCGTAAGCCGAGGCAAGGATGGGGAATGAAATGCTGAGTGGAATGATATGTAGGTTGAAGGCCGAAGCCATGTCCCGATCACTGCGGCGTCGTGTGCTGGTGGCGATATCCGTTCTCGGGGTCCTGTTGACGATGGTTTCTTTGACCGGTTGCGGCAATGCTTCGCTGCAGCCTGATGTGAAGCTTGATTCCACGCCTGTGCCCGATCTTACCGAGGCGCAGGAGAAGAGGATTCGTGAGTCCATCATTGATACGCTCGATCATGCGGATAAAACAAAAAAACGCCGCCGATCTCAACCCCCGGGTCACTGGGCCGGCTTATGAGGTCCGTTCCAGTGAACTCCAGATAGCGGCTTCGACGGGGAAACTCGATCCACGCACGACGATTCCGCGAGACCTGGCTCAGACGGTCATCCCAACGACGTCCGGCTGGCCTCGTTCGGTCTTCTCGATTACTGCGAACACCTCCGACCAGCAGTCGAAGCGACTCATGGTCATGCGGCAGTCCGAAGCCAGGAGCAATTATCAGCTTTGGGGGGTCGTCCGGCTGTTTCCCAGCGTGACTTTGCCTAAGTTCGCCATTCCTTCGATTGGTTCTCAGATGGGAGAAGCCGATGATTCGGGACTGGTGACCACACCTAAGCAGGCGGTGCAGCAGTATGCTGATCTGCTCACGTATGGTTCGCAAAGCAAATATGACAAACGGTTTGCCGATGATCATTTCCGCGACGATTTGTCCAAACTCTCTCAGACGGTGCAGGAGGGCATGGAGCGCAACAATGGCAGCCAATCTCAGGTCTTCACCCCCAAGCCAGGCGCCATTTACGTCATGCGCTCCGCCGACGGCGGTGATCTGGTGATGGCCCAGATTGATTCGCAGTGGACCAGACAGGCAGGTGAGGGCCGTGAATCGCAGACCGCGTCGGATGAGGAGAAGGTGTTGTTCGGCGGCGGAAAGGCCACGAGCACCATGCGGGTGACCTATGTCAACGTCGTGGCGTTGTATGTCCCCGCCGCTGATTCCGGGCAGAAAGTGACGGCCGTCGGCGCCGAACGGCAGCCAGTCAAGGTCGAGGCGTTGTAGGAAAGCTGTTCCGCGTGAAGGTGATAGTCCGCTTCACGGGCTGATATTTGTGATAAAACTGATACCGTATGGACATTACAAGGAGGCAGCATGGCAGGAGAAGGGCAGATGAGGCCTGGGGTTTCGTTGGCCGGAGCGGTGGATCTGAGTTCGTTGAAACACCAGGTGAAAGCTGAACCCGGGCAAGCAGGCGGTGCCCCGGCCGCGGGAGGTTATGTCATCGATGTGACGGCTTCCACTTTTCAGGCGGTGTTGCAGACCTCCACGACATATCCGGTGTTGCTGTTGCTGTGGGTCGCCACGGACGACAGACTCATAGCGATGGCACGCAGATTGGGGGACGCCGTCAACTCCATGGACGGTAAAATGCAACTTGCCCGTGTCGACATCGCCCAAAACCCGACGGTGGCCCAGACGTTGCAGGTCCAGGGTGCCCCGGCGCTCTTTGCTCTTATAGGCGGCCAATTGATGCCTATTGCTCAAGGGCTGCCGAGCGATGACGAGATGACGCAGATTGTCGACGTGTTGCTGCCGAAGGTCGTCGAGATTGCGCAGCAGTCAGGTGTGGCGGGCTCGGCTCCGTATTCGGGTGATCCGGATGTCGGTGCCGGTGACGTTCCCGCGGTGGATGCGCAGGTACCACTTGCCCATCGGCAGGCTCATGAGCTAGCCGTCAACGGTGATTACGCTGCCGCGGCCAAAGCCTATGAGGATGTGCTCAGGAGCGACCCTGGTGATGTCTTGGCGGCTCGGGAGCGAGCAAAGGCACTGTTGCTGGAACGTTCGGCGAACGCCGATGTGCGCAAGGTTCGCGATGAGGCCGCAGCCCGACCGGATGACGTGGATGCCCAGCTTGCCGTGGCCGACGTGGATATGATTGGCGGTCAGATAGGCGATGCGTTCGGCCGTCTGCTCGACTTCCTCGCAGCGGGGCATGGAGGAGACATCGAACCCGTGCGCTTGCGTCTGCTGGAATATTTCGCCATCCCCGAGCCCGACGACGAACGTCTTAAATCTGCTCGCCGCCGTCTTGCGACATTGATGTACTGAAGCGGTTCCCGGCAGTCTACGATGCTGGCGGTATCCTTGGATCGCCCGTGGACGTACCCATGGCCGATTCTTGTCTATATATTCGTTCGGGCAGATGGCGTGGTAGCATCATAGCAGGTATCAGTATCAAGGTAACCATGCCCAAAGTGAGGTAACAGTTTATGGCTTCTCTACTAACACCGAAAGATATCAGGGAGCATAGTTTCAACACCGTCCATTTCAAAGAAGGATATGATCTGGACGAAGTCGACGAGTTCCTCGATGAGGTCACCCAGACTGTTGAGATTCTCGGCAAGCAGGCTGCTCAGAACGGGCAGTCCACACAGTCACTCGGGCCTGATGTCAGTGCTTTGAACACGAAGATTTCTGACCTGACCGCACAGGTGGACCATCTTTCCCAGGAAAACGCCTCGTTGAAGGCCCATGCGAACTCCTCGACGGAAGGCGGGTCCGAACAGTCGGTCGATGCCTCCAAGTTGCGAGAAGCCGAGGAAAGCAACCGGGCACTCGCTTCCCAGAACAAGCAGCTCAAGGATCAGGTCGACCGGCTCAACGCACAGGTCGATCAGCTCACTGCTCAGGCCGCCAAGGTCGCTGGACAACCTGATTTGGGTGAGCAGCTCAAGGCCGTGCAGCATGAGCGCGACGAATTCCGTACGCGTGGCGAGCAGTTGGGGCAGCAGCTTACCTCGACCCGTCAGCAGCTTGCCCAGGCTCAGAAGGAAGCTGCCCAGGTCCAGACGCTTTCGCAGCAGCTTGAGGAATCCAAGCAACGTGAGAACCAGCTTCGCGCTCAGGTCTCCAAGATCGAGCCCGACACGCAGACCGGCAGCCTTCGCAAGATCGCAGGTGCCGGCGAGGCGTCTGCCAGCGAGCCGGAACGCGCGACCGCGATGCTGACGCTCGCCATGCAGCTGCACGACCAGTACGTTGATAAAGGCAAGGCCAAAGCGAAGGAAATCACCGACGCGAGCCAAGCCAAGTATGAGGAGCTCGTCACCAAAGCCAACGAGTATTCTTCTAGGACCCGTTCCGAAGCTGAGGCCTACAGCACTCAGACCACCCGCAAGGCGGACGAATACTCGCGGCGTAAGCGCACCGAGGCCGATGAATATGCCAACAATACGCATGAAAGTGCGGATTCCTATGCAAAAAAGGTACGTATCGACGCGGATGCATACTCGCAGGAGAAGCACAAGCAATCCGACGGATATGAATCCGAAGTGCAGCGTCGTGCCGCCGATTACGACACCAAGACGCGTGAGGCCGCGGATAAGTATGCTCAAAACGTCCGTGAGGAGCTTGCCGCACAGTCCAAGGTGGCTCAGAACAACATTGAGGCACTTAAGCAGTTCGAGACCGAATACCGTGCCCGCCTCACCGATTTCCTTAGCCAGCTTCTGGAGCAGATCTCTGATTCCAAGCAGCTTGCTGACGGCGATAAGTCGGGGAAATGATCGTCTTGGGAAAGACCGGAAGGTTCTAAGTGTCCGTAGATCGTGAACGTATGGGGCGGCTGTGCATGCGCGTGGCCGTCCTTGTGTGCGTTTCGGTGGTTCTTCTCGCCGTCGATCAGGCGACGAAGTTGTGGGCGCTGACTGCTCTACGCTCAGGAAAGATAATAGAGATTGTCCCCGGAGTGCTTGCTCTTATGCTAGTGCGTAATCCCGGTGCTTCGTTGGGCATGGGGTCCGGGTACACGTGGTTGATCTCATGTCTGGCGATTGTCGCTTGCGTGCTTTTGGTCGTCTTGGCGTTGGCGGCTCGATCCCTGCAGTGGACCGTTGTGTTGAGCATGGGCTTCGCAGGGGCTTTGGGCAATTTGATTGACCGCTGTGTCTATGCCACCGGCTTTCTTGATGGCAGGGTCGTCGATTTTCTTGATTACGGCTGGTCCGTAGGCAATGTGGCCGACATCATACTTATGGTGGCCGGCGTATGCATCGTCGTGATGCTGTTGCGGGAGGTTCCTTTCAGGTCCTCCGGCGATGCTAAGTCCGTGGACGATGCCGATAGGGCGCGTTCCGGTGCTGTTTGACGCACGGGTCCTGCGTTCGGTGGCGTAAATGAAGCCATTTGCCGATAGAGTTGCCGGCTGTATGGGCATGCGGCGTGCGCGTCGCGCGGCCTAGGCGTTTGTCTTCATGCCGTGCCCGGCGTAGACCTCGCTGTTGCTCAGCGACTTGATCGGAAGCCTGATAATGGGAAAGCTTCACAGCTGCAGAATTTACGATAGCGAAGAGAAAAGGCACCATGACTCGTTTCGAACCAGTTCCCTCCGATTTGTATGGGCAACGCTTCGATGTCGCCGTCTCACGGATGCTCGGGTTGTCGCGTTCCCAAGCGGCCGGGCTCATCGGTGGCGGGCGGGCCGTGGTACACGGCCGAGCCCTGGCCAAATCCGGACATCTGGAACCGGGGGACATCGTGGAGTTCAGCCTCGAAGAATCCGTGCCAGAGAGTCAGGAAGCCTCAGCCCGGCCCGTGAGCACGAAGATGTCCATCGCCTACGAGGACGATGACGTCGTCGTGGTCGATAAACCGGCGGGCGTGGCCGCCCATCAGGCTGCAGGGTGGCAGGGGCCGACCGTGTTGGACACGTTGCTCTCCCGTGGCATCCATATAACATCCGAGGGCGGGGAAGGCAGACAAGGCATTGTCAGCAGGCTGGACGTGGGTACCAGTGGTCTCATGCTTGTATGCAAGTCCGATTTCGCTTACCCGCGTATGCGCGACCAGTTCGCCGCGCATGAGGTGATCAAGACCTACCATGCGCTGGTGCAGGGGAATCTGAGCGCAGACCATGCCACCATAGAGGCACCGATCGGCCGTTCCAGGATCTCGGATTTCCGCTTCACAGTCACGCAGGGCGGCAAGCGCGCCGTTACTCATTATGATGTGCTGAAACGTTTCGGTGAGGCGACGCTGGTGCGGGTCAACCTCGAAACAGGGCGGACGCATCAGATTAGAGTGCACTTCTCGTCCATCGGCCATCCTTTGGTTGGAGACCCCATGTATGGAGGGAATCCGGTTTTGGCCCGGGCATTGCGCTTGCGCCGACAATGGCTGCACTCCATGAAGCTTGAGTTCCGCCATCCGCGCACCGGTGTCTGGACCGCTGTGGAATCCAAGTACTGTGACGATCTGCGTTGCGCGCTTGATGTTATGGAGGACAGAAGACGCCATTGACGATGGACTCGTAGGGACTTCGAAAGGTGTTACAAGACAGCCGCTACCGCATCCCTGCGTACCTTCTTGGATGGACGCTCCGTCGTATCTTTCGGCCTGTGGGTTCCGGACCGCTGGATTCCGAATCGATGGATACGGGCTCCTTGATCGACTGCCGGTCTGGCGGCATTGGGTTCTGCAATCGGCTGCCGGCTTGATGTTTTGTATAAAGAACGGCTCCTCTGGCCTTTGCGCCCTCCGAATCCTCATAGCCACTTGCCGGTTACGCATCCATGGGGCCGACGGATCGAGTGGCGTTTGTGTGTCGCTTTCTTTCATGGGCTTAAGCCCGTTTTCATCGGTCGGTCGGGTCGGACGTCTCATTAGAATGAAACGTATGGCTCAGTCGGGGAATATAGGTGATGGCATGGATGGGGACGTTCGAGAGGGCGCCGGTTCCGCTGGCGATTTCGTTCAGCTGCACAATCATACGCATTACTCGCTGCTCGACGGCGCTTCCAAGATACCTGACCTCGTCCGGCGGGCAAAAGAGCTCAACATGCCGGCAGTTGGCATCACCGACCACGGCAACATGCATGGTGCCTATGAGATGTGGAGCACGGCGGTGAAGGAGGGCATCAAGCCTATCATCGGCATCGAAGCGTATGTCACGCCGGAAACCGCCAGACAGGACAAATCCCGCGTCCATTGGGGAACCGAGGCGCAACGTTCCGATGACGTCTCCGGCGGCGGTCTGATCACCCACTTGACCATGTGGGCTGAGAACGACGAGGGGTTGCGCAATCTGTTCAAGGCTTCCTCGGTCGCCAATCTTGAGGGGCGTGTGGCGCGTTATCCACGTATGGATTATGACGTGCTGCAAAGTTACAGCAAGGGCGTCATCTGTTCGTCAGGCTGTCCCTCCGGCATCATCCAGACCCGTTTGCGCTTGGGGCAGTACGATGAGGCCCTCCGTGCCGCCGGGCAGTTGCAGGACATCTTCGGCAAAGACAATTTCTACGTTGAGCTCATGGATCACGGCCTCGGAATCGAGCGCCGTGTCGTCGCCGATCTGCTCAAAATCGCCAAGACGCTGGGTGCGCCGTTGCTGGCGACCAATGACTCCCACTATGTATACGAAGCCGATCGGGAAGCCCAGGACGACATGCTCTGCATCAACTCCGGCTCGCGGCTGGATGATCCCGACAGGTTCAAATTCGATGGATCGGGGTATTACATCAAGTCCGCAGAGGAGATGCGCGAGCTGTTCCGCGATCATCCGGATGCCTGCGACAACACGCTTGAAATCGCCGACAGGTGCAATGTCATGTTCGACGATCACGAAGACGGCGCGTTCATGCCCAGGTTCGACTGCCCCGAGGGGTGGGACGAGACCTCGCTGTTTCTGCACGATGTGCAGGCGGGTTTGGAGAAGCGTTATGACGGTGCCGTCCCGGCCGAGGTCCGTGCGCAGGCCGACTATGAGTGCGGCGTGATCTGCCAGATGCAGTTCTGCGGATATTTCCTTGTCGTGGCTGACTACATCAACTGGGCCAAAACGCATGACGTGATGGTGGGGCCTGGGAGAGGGAGCGCTGCGGGTTCGATGGTGGCCTACGCGATGGGCATCACCGAACTGGACCCGCTGAAACATGGTCTGATATTCGAACGCTTCCTGAACCCGGAGCGTGTCTCGTTGCCTGATATCGACATCGATTTCGACCCGGAAGGCCGCGGTCGCGTTCTGGACTATGTGGGGGAGAAATACGGCCATGACAAGGTCGCCCAGTGCGTGATTTACGGCACCATCAAAACGAAGCAGGCGTTGAAGGACTCCGCCAGGATTATGGGCTATGACTTCTCCGTGGGTGAGAAGATCACCAAGGCCCTGCCTCCGAGCAAGAACGGTAAGGATGCCAGCCTTAAGGAGATCTTCAACGCGTCGAGCAAACGTTACGCCGAGGCCCGTGAGTTTCGCGAGCTATATGAGTCGGATCCGGACGCCCGTCGTATCATTGACGAAGCCAAGGGCATCGAAGGATTGATTCGCCAGACGGGAGTCCATGCTTGTGCGACGATCATGTCATCTACGCCGATCACCGATAATTCTCCGCTTCTTGAGCGTACAGACGGCACCGTGACCACTACGTTCGAATACCACACCTGCGAGACGCTTGGCCTGGTCAAGAACGACTTCCTCGGCCTGTCCAATCTGACCATCATCCATGACACGTTGAAGAACATCGAACTCAACGGCAAAGACCCCATAGACTATACGAAGATTCCCCTTGACGACAAAGACACGTTCCAGCTGCTTTCGCGTGGCGACACCCTAGGTGTCTTCCAGCTCGATGGCGATGGCATGCGCGCGTTGCTCAAAAGTCTGAAGCCGGATAACTTCAATGATATCTCGGCGTTGATCGCACTGTATCGACCGGGCCCTATGGATATGGACTCGCATAACAACTACGCCAAACGTAAGAACGGGTTGCAGGAGATTACGCCGATCCACCCGGAGGTCGCTGAGGCACTGGCACCTGTCCTCGATGAGACCTATGGCCTCATCGTGTATCAGGAGCAGGTGCAGTCGGCGGCCCGAATCCTTGCGGGATACTCCTTGGGTGAGGCGGATGTGCTGCGACGGGCCATGGGCAAGAAGAAGCCCGAGGTTCTGGCTCAGGAGCAGGTGCCGTTCTTCGAAGGCATGGAAAAGCATGGATACTCCAGGGAGGCCGCCCAGGCTGTGTGGGACATCCTCGTCCCGTTCTCCGGCTATGCATTCAACAAGGCACATTCTGCGGCGTATGGCCTGATTTCATATTGGACCGCATACCTTAAGACCCACTATCCGGTGGAATTCATGGCTGCGCTGCTCCAGAACGAGCGCACCAACAAAGACAAGACCGCCCTGTATTTGGGCGAGGCGAGACGCATGGGCATTCAGGTGCTGCCACCGGATGTCAACGAGTCGCGTTTGGAGTATGCGCCTGTGGGTGATGTGGTGCGCTTCGGATTGGGTGCGATTCGCAACGTGGGCGATAAGGCCGTTGGAGACATCATCACCGAGCGTGAAAGCAAACGCGGCAAGTTCGTCAATTTCATGGACTTCATCCGCCGTGTGCCGCTTGCGGCGCTCAACAAGCGGCTGGTGGAGTCGCTGATTAAGGCGGGCGCCTTTGATTCCATCGACTCCAATCGTCGGGCGCTGTTCCAGATTCATGAATCCGCCATTGATTCGGTGGTGAGTCTCAAGCGCAAGGAAGCCGAAGGTCAGTTCGATCTGTTCGCCGGTCTGGATGATGATTCCGACGGCGAAAGCGGTTCGGACCCGATGGGCGACGCGCAGGTGCAGGTTCCGGACATCGATGAGTGGGACAAAAAGACCAAACTCAATTTCGAGCGTGAGATGCTTGGCTTGTATGTCTCGGACCACCCGCTTTCCGGCATGAGCGCCGTGCTTGCAGGGCTGCGTGATACATCCATCGCGCAGCTGCTCAACATTGCGCACGAAGGGGGTGACGGCAGGCAGGTCACCATCGCGGGGCTGGTCACGAGTGTGGACCGACGCATGTCGAAGAAGGGCAATCCTTGGGCCATCGTCACCGTCGAGGATATGGAAAGTTCCATACAATGCATGTTCTTCGGCAAATCATATACGAATTACGCCGCCGAACTCAACGTCGACGAGATTGTGCAGATACGTGGGCAGATAGAGCTGCGTGACGAAGACGTGAGTCTGCGTGCCCAGGAGCTTTCGGTGCCCACGGTGGAGGACCAGGATGCCAGGCCGGTGGTGCTGGCTCTCCCCGTCACTGCCCTCGACCCTGGCCGGGCCCGGCAACTGGGCCAGATCGTGGCCGCCCACCCCGGACCCTGCGAAGTGCACCTGGCCGTGCTGGATTCCGCCGGCAACGCCAAGGTTCTCACTTTTGGTGATCGTTTCCGTGTCAAGCGCGACACGTCGCTGTTCGCCGAGCTCAAAACGGTCTTCGGCCCTGGGTGCATTCCAGCTGCTTAACGTGGTTTTTGCAGGTTTGCCGGTGGCTTCGGAAGACACCATGTCCGTCCATGTTGGCCGGCGAAGGTGTTAGAATCTGGCTATCCGCGTAATTTGCGGATGAGTCGCAGCAACCTCTGCTCGGCTTTCAGTGTCATCGTGACAGTCGAATAATGCGTTTCGCATCGCATCCAGCCAATGAGTGACATCGTGGCAATGAGTCGTCAGCATCGTTGGTCGCTGGCGTTGCGGTGCAGTCTTTCCTGTCCGGTCGCTGTGGTCGGGCCTAAACCAAGGAAAGAGAGACGATGGACAAGTTCTTCCATCTTAAAGAGAATCACACCACGGTGCTCACTGAAGTGACAGCCGGCATTACCACCTTCTTCGCGATGAGTTACATCATCGTGGTCAACCCCTCGGTCCTTCACCAGACGGGCATGCCTTGGGGTGGTGTATTCCTAGCCACCATCATAGCCTCCATCGTCGGCACTCTCATCATGGGCCTCTTCGCGAACGTGCCTTACGCCCAGTCCGCAAGCATGGGACTGAACTCGTTCTTCACCTACACGGTGTGCCAAGGTCTTGGATTCACTTGGCAGGAGACGCTGTGCATGGTCTTTCTGTGCGGCATCATCAATATCCTGATCACCGTCACTTCCATTCGTAAGCTTGTCATCGCCTGTATCCCCGAGTCGCTGCAGCAAGCCATCGGCGGCGGCATCGGCCTGTTCGTTATGTACGTGGGTTTGCTCAACGTGGGCTTCATCAAGTTCTCGCCCAAGGATCCCAAGGCTGCCGGTAAAGGTCTTCCGGTTGCGGCGACTCCCGGACTGGCGACGCTCAACACTCCTGAACTCTGGGTATTCCTCATCGGTTTGGTGCTGGCCATCGTCCTCACGGTACTTAATGTCAAGGGTGCGCTGCTCATTTCCATCATCGCGTCGGCCCTGATCGGCATTCCGTTCGGTGTAACAACCATGAGCAATTCGATGTCCATCTCTCAGACGTTCTCACAGCTTCCGCAGACTTTCGGTGCGATTTTCACCCAACAGGGGTTTCCGGCCTTGTTCTCGAACGTTTCCCGGCTTCCGCTGGTCATCGTCACCATCTTCGCGTTCTCCATGTCCGACATTTTCGACACCATCGGCACGTTGGTGGGCACGGGGCGGCATACGGGCATCTTCACCGACGACGACATCGCGGAGATGATGAACGGCAAGGGCTTCAGCTCTAAGATGGACAAGACGCTGTTCGCTGATTCGATTGCCACTTCGGTTGGTTCCGTCTTCGGCACCTCCAACATCACCACCTACGTGGAGTCCTCGGCAGGGATCGCGGCGGGCGGCCGCACGGGACTGACCTCGGTCGTCACCTCCGCCTGCTTCCTTGTCACCGTCTTCTTCTCCCCGCTGGTATCTGCCATCCCGTCCGCAGCCACCGCTGGTGTGCTCGTGGTCGTCGGCTGCATGATGGCCTCCAGCCTGAAGGACGTGAAATGGGGCGAGATCTCCGAGGCCATTCCGGCGCTTTTCGCTTCCGTCTTCATGGCTTTGTCCTATTCGATTTCCTATGGCATCGCAGCCGGCTTCATCATGTACTGCCTTGTGAAGATCTGCAAGCGTGAGGCCAAGGAGGTTCATCCGGTGATGTGGGCGGTGACCGCGCTGTTCATCGCTGATTTCGCGTTCCAGGCCGTGCTCTGACATCACCCTTATCGAGTCGCCGCCTGCCACCCATGTTGGAAGGCGGCGATTTTGGTCGCTACCACGTAGCAAAGGTGCATTCATTGGCGTCCGAGGCGGGATGATGCGTGTGGACGCGTCTCGCCACGGTGGGACATACGGGCGTGTGGAGAAAATCCGCAGGTACATGTATAGTTATTTATTGTTAACCACAGACCGTTGGTTGGGATTTTCCCCGAAGTTTGGTTCGCCAAGCCAGCACAGGTTGCGCAAATGCCCGAAAGGGTTGATGAGAATCATGTTTGCTCTGCCTGTGTGCAGGGCTTTTTTTATTGCCCTGATAGTAACCGAATGCGAGACGGGGCTGGCGGGTCGGGGCGGTGCCTGTTGCATGAATGTGCGGCGCGGTACGCGGTTCCTGTTCCTCCGGCATTCCGATTTTCGGTCGACTTAGGAAGGAACGCCATGAAAAGGCCCGAAAAGGAAGCGGTGATTGCGCAGCTGACGGACAAGTTCCGCGAAGCTGACGCTGTTTACCTGACCGAGTACCGCGGGCTTACCGTTCCGCAGGTTTCTGACCTGCGTGAAAAGCTAGGCCGCGATACTTCCTACGCCGTGGCTAAGAACACGTTGGCACGCATCGCCGCCAAAGAGGCTGGGTATGAGGGCTTCGATGAAGTCCTGTCCGGCCCGTCCGCAATCACCTTCGTGAAGGGTGATTACGTGGAGGCTGCGAAGGTGCTGCGCGACTTCGCCAAGGAAAACAAAGCCCTCGTCATCAAGGGTGGTTTCGCAGACGGAACCATGTACGATGCCGATGGTTTCCAGAGACTCGCGGATCTCGAGTCCCGTGATACGCTGCTCGCCAAAATGGCCGGTGCGCTCAAGGGCACGATGTCCAAGGCCGCTCGTACGTTCAACGCTCTGCCTACCAAGGCCGTGCGTACGTTCGACGCGCTGCGCGAAAAGCAGGAGAAGGCCGCCTGAGCAGGTTCGGTGTTCCACCGGACGGTTCAAGCAACCGACTTTCAAGTTTCTGATAAATAAATAAGACAAATGTTTGGCTGCGGAAACATACAAGATCATTCCGTGGCAAATGATTGAAAGGAAGCCATCATGGCTAAGCTCTCAAGCGATGAACTGCTGGACGCGTTCAAGGAAATGACCCTCGTGGAGCTCTCCGACTTCGTCAAGAAGTTCGAGGATGAGTTCGATGTCGAAGCCACTGCGCCTGTCGCCGCGGTCGCCGCTGCTCCCGCCGCCGGCGGTGCTGCGGAGGACGAAAAGGACGAGTTCGATGTCGTCCTTACCTCCTTCGGTGACAAGAAAATCGGCGTCATCAAGGTCGTCAAGTCCCTGACCAACCTCGGTCTTGCAGAGGCCAAGGCTCTCGTGGACTCCGCTCCTAAGGCCGTGCTCGAAGGCGCGAAGAAGGAAGACGCCGAGAAGGCCAAGGCCGATCTCGAAGCCGCTGGCGCCACTGTCGAGCTCAAGTAGTTCGTCGTCCTCGATTGCGCGTCGTGCCTGCTGTGGGCGCGGCGTTTGAATGACAAAACCCTGTATACGGATTTCCGTTAACAGGGTTTTGTTGGTTTATCGGGGTATCGTTGGTACGTAGTCGCAGAGCATCCGGCGGAGGTCCCGGCTCCTAAGTGTGTCTGGAGGTGGCTTCCGTGACGTAATGGTAGCGAAGTGGTTTTAAACTTGGTTTTAGATTTGATGGTGACCGTTGTGGGTGCAGGTCGGATTGCGTCGGGAAGGTGGGCATTGAAGTGAGTGATCAACGAAACTTGCCGCATTGGCTTGTCAAGGTCAGGGGCATCGAACTGGCGAACGTCGGTCCCGATGAGTCCGTGGAGATAGGCAGGCGTCCGATACGCCCCCTTCGCGATGACAAGCGTAGAAGAGCCGAGATCGATGACGACGGACGCTCGGTGTCGAAGAGGCATGCCCTGCTCGAGGTTGATGGGAGCGGATCGGCGAGGGTGACGGATTTGGGTTCCACCAATGGCACGTATCGCTATGGCGGTAACAAGGATCTGGTTGGACTTACTGCCGGTTCACCGTATGTGCTTCCGAAGGAAGGTACATGGATGCAGTTGGGTGATGTGCCTGTGCAATTCTCCCCGGTTATCCTCGACACGCAGGACGATGCTGGACCACAGGTCTCCGACTTATTCGATTATGCCGTGACGGACAGTCAACAGGATCTGGCGGTGGGCGACATGTCGGTCGAGGACATCCTCAGTCTGCGTGCCGGTGAGCCGACCCGGGTCTTTGATGCCAGCGAGGTGACGAAGAAGGTCCGCCACACCGATGGTGACGATGCAGTTTCCGGTTCCGGTTCTTCCGCCGAAGGAAGCCACGCCGATGGTCTTGGGGGTACTGCAGCCGCCGACTCGAAGAACGGTGTCGAGCGTGGCGGAAGCGAGGCATCCGAGCCTGTGGATGGCCGTGCCGGGGTCGTGAAACCAGGAGGGAATCGCGAAGGCGATGTGCGTGGTGCAAGCCCATCCGCTGAAATTTCCGAATCGGGTTCGGCCGCACGGTTGGTCGATCATATCTCCGTCAACCTCGCATCGGGGAACGTGGCGCAGACACAGGAGCGCAATCTTTTCCAGGATGCGTTGGATGCGGAGTCGCAGGTCCGCCAGGAAGGCGCGAATGGGGGAAAGGCGCAGGATGTCTCGGTTCAGGAAGGCCATGCGTCGCAAGGAACGACAATGGGTCTTCGTCGTGGGGCTGATGAATCGTCGCCCGACAGGCTGGTCATGAAGGATGGACGGACCCCGGCGGTCTCTCCCGTCATTCGGGAATCTGCTTCGGGGGCAGACCGACTGGCTTCAGGGTCTGACGGGTTGCGGTCGGCTGGTCGGGGCAGACAGCCCGGATGGTCGCATCATGCCGTAGCGGGGCCTGGTATGCATTCGGAAGAATCTGGTGATGGCGTTGCGCAGTCCATCTCGGTTGATGGTTCCGGCGTGGACGATCTTCCTCCGCAGCAAGGCGTGCCCATACAAGACGGTGCAGGTGATTCCCCTGTTGCCACGATGCCAGAGGGTTCGGTGTCGGTCGGCGGTTCCGACGCGGCCGGGGCGGGTTCGGCTTTCATAGGCTATGCCGTCTCCGGCGATGGTGGCCCGCAGCGGACGAACGTGTTCGAGCCGGGCTCCATCTTCGAAAAGGTGTCGCAGGGCGGCTTTGCAGATCAGCAGAAGACGGTTGAGGAAGGTGGCTTCACCTCTCAGGACGCGGCGAAGTCCGCCGATTTTTCCATGCAGTTCGAAATGGCTCGTCATAAGGTACTGCTGCCTTTTCTGGCCATGAACCCCAATCTATACGACGATCTGTATGCGTGGCTTTCGGCACAAGGTGACGGTGACATCGATGCGGCGTTGTCCCGCAACGCGGGGTACGAAAAGTATCGTGAGTCGAGTGGAAAGGGGCGGTCGTGATGGGAACGGTCGCATTCGCGTCCTGTGGCAGTCTGAAGGCGCGATCGATGGTGGCATCTGATGATGCACACAACTGGGCAACAACAGGGGAAACGAAATGACAGCACAGAATTACACCGGCGGCGCTGAACGGCAGGGCGTTTCAGGGTTGCAGACCCTGCGTGCGTGGCGTGAGGAATATCGCAGGACAATGAGCCCCTCACCCCTCGAAGACGTAGGTCAACTCACCGCTCAGATCGACATGACTCATGCCCATCCTTCTGGGGTGGCGCAGCTTTTCGCCAGTGGCAGGGCAAGGCTTGATTCGTTGTTCCGTGACGCCGGCATGCTTCGTGCTGCGGGGCGACGGTTGGAACGAGTGCTTGAGGACCAGGCCGCTAAAATACGCATTCAGGGGGTGGCCAAGCTTTCCCTGGTGGTCGGCGTGGCCACTTGGAAAGGCAACGCCGTGCCGGTGTTGCTTTACCCGGTCGAGGTGGAGCGTATGTCCGGAGGACGTGAAACTGATGCGGTGATACGTTTCACCGGTCGGGTCCATCTCAATCCCGTGTTCAAATCGATGATGCTCTCCCAGCGCGTGAGGTTGGACGAGAATGACCTGTTCGATGGGTCGAAGTATGAATCGGGCACTCCTGACACGTCCGCCGTGTTTGGCGCTATAATCGACGACGCGCGCCCTGTGTTCGCTGATTTCGACATCGAGCGTGACATCGTTCTAGGCTGTTTCATCAATCCTGATACGCAGTTGCTTTCGGAAAGTCAGGATATCATCGACAAACAGGCTCGCGGAGAGAATCACAACGTCATTCTTGATGCGCTTTGCGGTGACGGGAAAGCCAGGGAAGGCCTGGCTCGACAGGAGCTGCCGGTATACAGTCCCTTCGATGATGACCCGCATAACGAGTATGAGGCCGGGGACGTGGATAATGTCGTCAGATATGCCGCCAACCTGGCCGGAACCGGCAATTCGTTGTTTCTGAATGTGGGCATCAACGCCGACACTGCGCTGGATGCGGTCGCCATCGCCTCTCGTTGCATGGCTGGTGAGCGTTCCGTCCTTTATGTTCCTGGGACGACCGAGCAAAAACGTAGTTTCATCCGCAAGATGAAGGCGCATGGTCTAGGCGCGAGTGTTCTTGATTTGGCTGATCCGCAGATAGCCAAGTCCATCGACCAGCAGCTCATCTCCGCCGTCGGTTTCCAGCCTGGTGTATCGGTCGCCCACTTCGACCAGCTTTCCGATGAGCTTGTGGGTGTGCGTTCCCGTCTGACCCGCTATCTTGGCGACCTGCATGGGGTGAGCAAGGACTGGGGTGTCTCGGCGTACCAGACCATCGAGAACCTGGCTCGTATAGCCGAGCTTGAAACGCATCCCGCCACAACCGTCAGGCTGAGCCGGCAGACGGCGCAGGCGGTGCGCAACGACATGCCGGGCTGGATCAATCAGCTTCGCAAGGCAGGCGAGTATGGCGAGTACACGGTGGGTCCCAATGACACTCCGTGGTATAAGGCTTCCGTGTTTTCGAAGGCCGATGCCGACGGTGCGTACCGTTGTGTGGAACGCCTCTTGCAGAATCTGCTTCCCGCCACTAGGGCGCAAGTGGCATCCACGGTGGAGTCGTGCGGGTTCCCCATTCCGCAGACGGTGGAGGAGTGGGGGCGCCAGGTAGCTTTGCTCAGTGCGGTGCGGCGGGTGCTTGATGTCTTCCAGCCACAGATTTTCGAGCGTGACATCGATGCGATGATCGAGGCCACTAAAACGAAGGCGGAGCGCAAGGCCTCAGGTACCACGATGGGATTTTGGGAGCGGCGCCGCCACGTCAAGGAGGCGAAGAAGCTCGTGCGTGCAGGTGCACAGGTCGAGGACCTCAACGCGGCGCTCAAAGTGGTTGCCAAACAGGCGCAAGATTGGAAAGAGTTGGTGCCTCACGGCGGTTGGCCGGTTCTTCCTCCCAAACTCGATGCGATTCTTGAAACCCAGGAGGCGTTGACGCAGAGCGTCACGGCGCTGGGTGCGGTCCTGGCGACGACGGTTCAGGGAGGGAACCTCTCCACGGTGCCGATGGACAGACTTGAAGAGCGGCTCAAAGAACTCTATTCCGATCGACAGGCGCTGGAGACGTTGCCGCTGCGTGCGCTGGTGGAACGCAATCTCGAGGGCGTGGGTCTGGGTGAGTTCATCACCGATCTTCGCAAGCGTCATGTCAGTCAGGATGCGGTGGAGGGTGAATTCCAGCTCGCCTGGTGGACCACGGTATTTGAGGACATCGTGCGTTCCTCCGCGATCATCTCCAACCAGGATGGTTCCGCGCTGGAGACTGCAGCGGCTCGTTTCGCCCAAGTCGATGCCGAACACGTCCGTTCGGTTGGTCCCGTCGTGGAACAGGAGTCCATGCGTCGGCTGAGCGACCTTCTGTTTTCCCGCACACAGGAGGCGAATCAATTGCACACGTTGCTCGTGAGCAACGCTTCGGTTTCGCTACGGCGTATCAAACAGGAGCATGGACAGATACTTGCTGCCGCGAAGCCCGTCATAGTCGCAACTCCGTCTACTTTGGCGGCGCTGAGCGCTCCGGAAATATTGTGCGATGTCGCCATTGTGGACGCTTGCGCCCACATGCCGTCCGTCGAATTGCCAAGCATTGTGAGTCGTGCGAAGCAGATCGTGATCATAGCGCATCGGGAGACGGTGACGTCCGAGGCATTGAAGTCCCTCATTGATATGTTGCCCAGCGTCGAGGCTCGTCCACGTGTGGTGGGCTGTGATCCGGAGCTCATTACCTTCCTTCGGGAGCATGGGTATGGCGCTCTTGAAAATGATGTGGCAACGGAAAGCGTGCAGGGACGGGTCCGGCTACACCGTTTGCAGGCCACGGGTGTTCCGGTGCTTTCGACCGGTCTGGTTGAAAGCAGCCAGCAGGAGATTGATGAGGTGGTGAATCTCATCAAACAGCGAGCCGCAGGATTCACCGTCGTTCCTGTCGATTACACCTTGGTCGTCATAGCATTGACGGCGGTGTTCCGTTCGCGTCTTGGTGCGGAGTTGAAGGTCGCGGCGGCGAAGGACAAGTCCATGTCGAGATTCCTGCGTCATGTACGGCTGGTAGGAGTTGATGAGGTGACTGGTTTGTGCGCCACCGACGTCATCCTTTCGCTGTGTTTCGCCAAGACTTCGCATGGACGCCTGTTGCAGCAGTTCGGGCCGCTTGAAGGTCCAAGCGGGGCAGGGAAACTGCTTGATGCTTTGGCGTTGACTCAACGCGATCTCGATATTGTCTCGACTTTCGGTTCCGATGATATGGAGGATGACCGTTTGCACCAGGACGGCACCAAACTCCTGAAGAGCATGCTTGTATGGGCCGAGGGGCTGAAAGGCAAGTTTATACGTCCACAAGTCGTTCAGAACTCGAACGATGTGCTCTTCAACGATCTGGCGAGACGGATCAGGGCACGTGGTCTTAAGGTGGCAACGGATTACGGTTTCGACGGTGGGGTGCGGATACCTATGGTCGTAGGGCTTAACAACCGTCCCTTCGCGCTTGCCGTGTTGACCGACGATGACCGTTTCATGTCGGTGCAGTCCACGCGTCGCCGTCATCGTACGCTCAGGGAGGATTTGGAGAAGTTGGGCTGGGTGGTGATAACCGTCTGGGGAGTGTCGGCGTTTGTGAACCCGGACAAGGAAGTCGATCGCGTGGTTGCTCGCATCGGTGAAATCTATAAAGAGAACCGATGAGTGAGTACGATGCCAACCGCTGTTCTCCTCGTGTCCATCGTCGTGTGGTCAGAGGAGGCAGTGAACGATTCGAAGTGGACGGAGTGAAGAGAGAACCTTCGGATCGTCTGACAAGGTCGCAACGCGAGGCCGAGGATGACAGGCGTATCCTTGGTGAGCTGCCTCCCCATTGGGCCGTATTCAACGAACGAGACCGTTGAGGTCCATATGCCGAGACCGCAGCGTTCGATGGTGATTTAGTGGTCACTGCCATGATCGGCACCCGGTCTTGCATCGAGCTGAGGATGACCGCCTCCTGGGGGCGTAGTGCGAACTCCATGATGGTGGTTTCGCTTGAGGGATCACGTTTCGGTTCGCTGATGGCAAGTGCTGATTGGGCTATGGTGCATATGCCCTCGCTGTTCTGTGCCTTATTCGTATCGTCGGATACCCTCCCATCCCCCGCTTGCTGGTGAGGGCTTTGCTCGTTTGCGTGATTCGATTGCGCCATTTGCGGGATTTGTTCGCAGGCCATTGGTGATAGCAAGGAGACGCGCTTTCCCACGAGATTGAATGTAGAAGGATTTGCGATCCGTACCCGCACGATGGCGCTTCCGACCGGTATGGAGGGTTGGTGGGTGGTCATGTTCCGTAGAATCACGCTCCCTTTGCTTATGTCGATTCCCGCGCTCAGACCCACGGCTTCGTGGGGTGAGGAGATTGCGGCACCGAAAGCGGGGTCAAAAGGAACCGAGCGACTGGTCACGTCCTTGGGGCGAATGACGCTTCCCTGCCGAAGCGTGCGTTCGGCGGTCACGATGGTTTGCGTGCGTCCCGCAGTAAGAATGGCGTCAAGACCGAAGAACACCGACAGTCCCAGGAAAGCTGCTATGACGGCATGCTGCGCCGTTTTCATTTTCCGGCGTTTGGACAATGTCACTGCCGCCGCCCGCCCTGAGCTTCGATGGTATTTGGAGAAGGATTTTCGATCGAATAACGAAGTCATGGAAGTTATATTGCCGGATGAAGAGTGTTAAAGGTGGCCTTGCCCGGTGATTGTGGTCAAATGCCCACGCCGGGCAGTGTCGGCGTGTCGCATAGTGCATCACCGTCGATGGCTTGGACCTGTTCAATAAACGATTGTGTTCAACAAGTGGGCATTCTCGGTGATGGTCCGTCTCCTCATCGGATGCATGGCCTCTGCGATGATGAACGGGTACATTTGCACACAGGACGATGTTTCATGGCCTAGCTGTGCTTCGTGAAACCTGGGCGACGGGTTCCCATGACGTCTCGCCGACGTATGAGAAAGGGTGTCTGGGATATCGACGGCAATGTTCGAATCGAGTACGGGTGTGTCTTATAAGGCCGAAGCGGTAATGGCAGAAGCTCCATCGCGAAGTGTGGCAGAGGGAGTTCCCACGGCCGTTGGTGTCCCTGGCGCCGACCTATTGCCTGAACGGGATGGCACCGAAGACACCAACCATGCGAATCACTTGGAGGATGAACCTGAAGATGAGCTGCTCGCGTCGGTGCGGTAGAAACCGTGCCCTTTGAATTCGATAGGCACTGCCGAATAGATCTTACGCACTTGACTGGCGGAGCATTGCGGGCAGACGGTGATGGGATCGTCGCTGAACTCCTGCCATTGGGTGAAATCGTATCCGCAATTCTTGCATTGATAATGGTAAGTAGGCAACGTTCCCTCCACAGGTTTCACAGTGTTACGGCTCTGCCGTGACACCCTCCACATAACTGTACATATCCTAGTACCAACCCGGACTGTTCATCAATGGTGAAGCAGGAGATGAATCAAGAGCGATTGTCCTGCAACGGCGGTGTCCCGCATTCGTGAGAGCCGGTTATCCATCTGACGCATGATGGCGTAAGCGTTCCGTCCACGGGCACGTCATGTCGTTGCCGTGTAACTGGCGTGCTGGTCTCCCAAGGCCAACAGACGGCGAGCACCGGTGTTGTGGGCTTTGCGTGGGGGAGTGCCCTGTCGTACCATCCGGCACCTCGTCCCAGTCTGGCTCCATCCGGAGCCACTCCCAATGCCGGTATCAGAATCAAATCAGCGTCATACAAAGCCTCGGCTCCGAGCGACGGACCGTCGGGCTCTTCCGGCCTTCGAAACCCGCATGTCGGCGTCTTCTCAACCGTCACATGGTCTTTGCCGTCATACTCGCCCCAATCAATCCGCATGATTTGTGATGGGCCCAGTTTTGGTACGATGACGCGGAAACCGGCCCTATGAAGCAGTTCCAGCAGCGGCCACATGGGGACCTCGGAACCCATCGAAATGAAGGCGGCGATGGTCGTTGGCGCGGTCAAACCCAGGCTCCTCAACGTCGGCCCCGCCAATTTCCCCAGTTCCTCACCCGCCTGGTCTTTGACGCCGGGGTTGACCAGCGTCTTCCTCAGCGCCAGTGCATCATGTCGAAGCGCCTTCTTTTCGGTTTCGGGAGAATCCGAAATCGGGACTGTTCGCTTGGGTTCGTCGCTCATCGGATGCCTGCCTTTGTGTTGAACATTGCCATGTTCACGACTTCAGCGGCCCGAAGGTCTGCCGTCATGAAGCCCCTTTATACTTAGCGACAAATTACCACATAGGCGTCACTGATAAACGATGCATATCGCAGACGGGTGCCGTATGCCGCATGACTTCCATTCTTTCCGTGAGTCGCTCGCTTCCTTGACTTGCTCAGGGAGGTGGGGAAGCGTACGCAAATGAATACCATGCATGTAGTTTGTGCGACACGCAAGGGATTTTTCATGAGAAAAGTCAATAAGTCTTTCTATTCTTAAGTGATATGGATTACGAATGGGCGAGTAGTGTCATCGTGCTGGCCGTTATCGTGATTCTGATGGCTGTACTGTTGCCCCGACATGCGTTGAAAGGCATGGATCGGGTTGTGCAGCACAAGGAGGACAAGTATTCCACTTCGCTGCATCTGATCGATGCCGAAAGTGGGACGCGTTTCTCCGATGGAAGTCGTGAATCGGAGGGAGGGACGGTCATGCAAAGAGCGCAATCCACAGGCTCCGGAATTTCATATGAACGAGTGGCGAAGGTTCGTCAGGCTCGTCGTGAAGCCATCAGGCGTCGGCGTATGATTGCCGGGTCGTTGCTCTTCCTTACCGTACTGGTTCTGGTGCTTTCTCTCATACTTGATTTCAGCATGCTGTTCTCACTTATTCCTGGCACGCTGCTGGCGCTGGTGCTGGTTTTGGGCGCTCGAGCTTCTCGTCAGGCGCGGCAATGGGAACTGAGATTGCGTGCACGCAGAAAGTCTCTTGAAAGGTCCTCCGGCCGTGCGCTCATGAAGGCCAGACTCGCTTCCAAGTCTTCCGCTCTGCAGTCCGAAGGAAGAACGAAAGCCGTGGCGAAGCAGACGTCGGAGGGACAGCATGGCATTTCTTCTGCTTCACGGTCCGATGAGCGCGACAATGGGGTGGTGACGAGTGTTATCGCGCAGGCGGAGATCGAACGGATTGTCAATCAGAAGTCTGGTGTGAGCGAAGACCGCAAATCCGCCAAGACCCACAAGTCGGGAAGTGGTCATGCCTCGCAGGTCGCCAAGCGAGGCGGTGGCGCCGTGAACGGTTCCGCCGGTGTCGGTTCGCATGTCTCCAAGACTCAGCCGGATTCGGCACGGATCGCGGGTACTGTGCGGTCTGTCGGGAGCGCCGACTCGGCTGAAAGTGCCGACGTGCACAGCATTGACGAAGTTGAGGAAACCGCTTCGGGTAGGCAGGATCTCATCTCCTTCTCTCTGGGATCAGGCGAAACGGAATCAACTCAAAAAGAAGAGCCGCAAAGTCTGGAGATCAAGTCCACCAGGCAGGTCTCCAAAGCGAAACCGGTGGTCAGCCCAGCGGTTGACTCCGAACCGAAGGCTGACGGCGAACGGAAGTCGGTGACGCCCTCGCGGCCAGCGGAGCAGGATTCCGCAATCTCGTCCAGGCGTAAGGAGGCCGGTACTTCGGCAAGTCTCGCTGTGCCGGATGCCAGAGTCAGGCGTGACGCACGCAAACCTATGCAGCGGCGGCGTGCTGTTGAAGAGGAGAATTCGTTGTTCAAGTCGGAGGCGATCCGCGCGCACAGCGCCGTCGTAGGACAGGCGAAGGCTCATGTTGCATCGTTTTCCGATACCAAGGCCTTCCATGCCGCTGAAAAACTTGCCGAGGTGGAAGCTCCGGACGCATCGTCCGATTCCTTGGGTGAGGGTTTGAAGTCGATTCTTGTTCGGCGCAACGCTTGATATCGAGGTCGGTTGCGTCTGTGCGCGTGGTTCGGCGCTCTGTGTCGTTCGAAGTTCGTGCATGATGTCGTGCGTCGGTTTGGTGCAGGCGTTGTGTCTCCACCATTTCACTCACAGCGTTAGCACTCGAGTTGGCAGAGTGCTAATTTTCGCGCTAGGATAGTCTTAAACGCAACAGGACGGTGCTTAAAGTGTCGTCAGCCCTGAAAGCGGTGTCCTTGCGCGAGTATTGATTGTGAAGATTTTTAAGGAGGTTTCACAGTGTCAATTTCACTTACACCGCTGGAAGACAAGATCATTGTCAAGCAGGCTGAGGCCGAGACACAGACCGCGTCAGGTCTGTACATTCCCGACAATGCGAAGGAGAAGCCGCAGCAGGGCGAAGTTCTGGCAGTAGGACCGGGGCGTCGCGACGATAACGGCAATCGCGTCCCCATGGATGTGAAGGTCGGAGACAAGGTGCTTTATTCAAAGTACGGCGGAACCGAGGTGCACTACAACGGTGAGGATTACCTCATCGTCGGTGCTCGTGATGTTCTGGCTATCCTGAACTGAACCTGGTTTCATTCATTTGGAAGGACCCCTCATTCTGAGGGGTCCTTCTGCATCTTGAGCGATGGTTGGAAGAGATTGTCGTCTTATTCGCGTAACCGTCATGGCTATTGTCATCCGGTGATTCAGCCTTCAAGGTGATGTTGTTGCAAAACTTCGGCCGTGCATTGTTGCCCTGTTAACTTTGCTGTCCGTGCGGTGCGGCTATGCCGCTATGCCGCTATGCCGCTATGCCGCTGCGTCGTTCGTTACGCTGAGCCGTTTGACGCACCGTGCCGTTGTTCCATCGCATCGTCGCATGGTCGCCCTCCGAAGTCCTGGGATTCCACGGTGCTGTTGTACCGCATCTTGCGCTTCCGGAGTGCGACCGCATAACCATGTGGTTTCGGGCCTTGCATATAATTGGGATATGGCATATAAGCATCGTCAGGTCATCGATACGATTCCTCCATACAAACAAGGCAAGCCAGCTCCGATTGCCTCCAGCCAGAGGACCTTCAAGGTCTCAAGCAATGAGAACCCATTCCCGCCGCTGCCCTCGGTACGTGAGGCACTCGAGACGCAGGCGCTCGGGGCCATCAATCGCTACCCCGATATGCGGGGTTGGGATGTGGTGCGGCGCATCGCTGAGGAGTATGCCGCATACGGGGTGCGGCCGGAGAACGTTGTGCTGGGCTGCGGTTCCACGGAGGTCATCACCCAGCTGGTGAACCTCGTTGCTGGCCCGGGTGACGAGGTCATATATCCTTGGCGCAGTTTCGAGGCGTATCCCATTATCGTGACAGGTGCCGGAGCTCGAAGCGTGCAGGTGCCTAATCGTCCTGATGGCGGCCATGACGTTGAGGCCATGATAGATTCGATCAATGACCGCACGCGTCTGATCATTGTCAATAACCCGAACAATCCCACTTCGGTTTCGCTGAGCGACAGGGAAGCACGCCGCATCATGGAAGCCGTGCCTCGTGATGTGTTGGTGCTGTTTGACGAGGCGTATTTCCAGTTCAACGACGCCCCTGACGCCAATGTTGCCATGACGTTGTATGGCGAGTTTCCCAACATCGTCGTGGCACACACCTTCTCCAAGGCTTACGGCTTGGCGGGGCTGCGCATAGGGTACGCCATCGCCCAGGCCGATGTTGTGGAAGGCATGCGCAAGGTCGCCCTCCCGTTCGGCGTCACGCAGAGCGCCCAGATTGCGGCGCTGGCATCGTTGGATGCGGAAGATGAGCTTATGGGGCGTGTGGAGTCGATCAAATCCGAACGGACCCGACTCTTCGCCGCATTACGCAGGCAAGGTTGGGATTTCCCCCGGCCCTATGCGAATTTCCTATGGTTGCCGTTGGGCCGGGGCACTGGTGAAGCGGTCAAGTGCTTCACTGAAGCGGGGCTTTCCGTACGGGCCTTTGAAGGTGAGGGCATTCGAGTCTCGATAGGCGAGCCGGAGGCGAACGACGCCGTGATTGCGGTGTGCCAACGAATCATGGCCGGGACGGCCGAGTCAGGGCTGCCGCGACACCCCGCTGCATGAACAGGCTTGCGTCTGTCGTGCATTCGTGGCATTATAGTCAAGTTGTCTGCGTAAGGTTCATTGAGCCAAGCGTTGGTCAATGGCGGATTTCCCAAGCGGTCAAAGGGAGCTGACTGTAAATCAGCCGCTATTAGCTTCAGTGGTTCGAATCCACTATCCGCCACGCCTCGATAGCTCAGTGGTAGAGCACTTCCTTGGTAAGGAAGAGGTCGTGAGTCCGATTCTCACTCGAGGCTCTCTGGCGGGATAGCTCAGCTGGCTAGAGCGCACGACTCATAATCGTGAGGTCAAGAGTTCGAGTCTCTTTCTCGCTACAAATTCACCGGTGCCAGCCGGTGGCAAACGACAAGTAGAGGTGAAGTATGGCAAGCAAGAGTGCAGTGATCCGCCCAGGTATTACGCTCGCGTGCACGGAGTGCAAGGAGCGCAACTACATCACGACGAAGAATCGTCGCAACACGCCTGATCGCCTCGAGCTGAAGAAGTTCTGCTCGCGCTGCCGTAAGGAGACCGTGCATCGTGAGACCCGCTGAACGGGTCGTTCAGACTTTTGACGGACTTGAGGGGATTCCCTCAAGTCCGTTTTGCTTTGGTGGACGGATAAGGCGTCCTGGCAGTGGAACACACTTCGGTTTGGGAACGTTTCTTGCGGTCTTGCGGTCTTGCGGCCGTATGACTGGGTGGAAGGGTAAGGTCGCGGTATGACTCATTCACAAGCCAATTTGATTTCTGCCAAAATGGATTCCCGGTGCCACCATCGGAATGATGTCGTGGGGAGAGCGTCCGAAGGCGACACGCCCAGATTCGCTGATATCACCACGATGGGTGTGGGAGGAAGGATCGCACGGTTCGTGCAGCCGCAGGATACCCGTGGCTTCATTGATGCGGTACGTGCCGCCGATGGCGAGGGGCGTGCGCTGTGCATCATCGGCGGTGGGTCGAACCTATTGGCCGACGATGGTGATTTTCCCGGTGTCGTGGTGCGTGACGCCAGGCGCGAGATCGTGGTGGAGGATGCTTCGATTCGCCGTCGCGAACCTGCAGAAGCCGATGGTCCGGGTGGCGCTGCGGTATGTGAGGGGATTGCGGATTCTGCGGGGGTTGTTCGTCAGACCGGTTCCGATGCCGCGGGCGTGGCAGTGAAATCTCAAGGGGCAAAATACCGAGACGGGGCGCAGTGCGGCCGCTGTGGGAAGGATATGGTGCTTCTGAGTGCTACCGCCGGTACGAATTGGGATGATTTCGTACTGTATTGCACTCAGCGAGGATTCTCCGGAGTGCAGGGCCTTTCGGGAATACCAGGGACCGTGGGGGCGTCTGTGGTGCAGAACATCGGCGCCTATGGTCAGGAGGTGGCGGATTGTGTGGACTCGGTCGATGTCTGGGATCGGCTGACCTCTCGTGAGATCCGACTTTCCCGTGGTGATTGCGAATTCGGGTACCGCACCTCGTTGCTCAAGGCCTCTATGTACCGTGCCCCAGGGGTTCCGGCCGACCGTTTTTTCCCGACTCCACGTTTTGTGGTGCTTTCCGTCAGGTTCCGTTTGCTTAAGGCCTCGGACTGCACGGTGACTTCCGGACAGCTGGCTTCGGTGCTCGGTGTGGGTACAGGGGATAGCATGCCTGGTTCGGCCGTGCGTGCGGCGGTCATCGCCGTACGGGCGCGCAAAGGTATGTTGGAAGATCCTTATCGCTATGACGGCAGATGGATGGCCGGCACCCGACGGCTGGAAAATATCGAGGCGGCGAAAAGTCAGCTGGACAGGGAGCTTCAGGATTCGTCTGAGTCTCCGAAGCTGAATGCGGGCGCACCGCATGCCGAAAGGGCTAGGATTTTGGCCTTGAAGGCTGATCGCCATAGTTGCGGCAGCTTTTTCATGAATCCGATTTTGACGGAGGAACAGGCCCGACATCTTCCCGCTGACGCGCCGCGTTATCCGGTAGATGTGGGCGTTTCATCGCCACTTGCGCCGGGGCATGACGCATCGCCGTTACGGGAACGGCCGGAGGGCTCCTCGGTAGTCAAGACTTCCGCGGCGTGGCTTATCGATCACGCGGGGTTCCATAAGGGCTTCGTCTTGGCAGACGGATCGGGCCGAGCTGGGTTGTCAGACGTTCACACTTTGGCCTTGACGAACCGCGGTGGTGCGAGCTCGGATGATGTCCTCCGCCTGGCTCAGGCCATAAAGCGCGGGGTTCTCGACTCCTTCGGGGTCGTCCTTGTTCCTGAACCGGTGGTATTGGGCAGCACCATCGGTTGACTGCTGGGCACATGCGTCTCCATCGTCTCCATCGATTTCATCGGCTCCGTTGGTATCTTTCGGGTTTGGATGTCCGTTGGCTTGATGGCTTCCATTGGTGTCCATTGGTGTCCATCGGTGTTCTGCTCGCCGGGGTCACTGGCACACATGTGATGCCGCTGGCTTGCGCCGGTTCGCATCGGTCGGATGGGCTGTCGGTCGAGGTGGTGGGTGCGGCACATCATATCTGCGCTAACTGTCAATACCTGTACGCGCTGCTGATGTCTTCAGACTTGAGACGTATGAACGGAGTCGTTGCGCCGGTGGCGTGGGTCGTGTTTCTTTGTCCTTGCCTAACGAAAGACACGCGCTCGGGCTGATGCCTGCGTGTTGTATGATGAAACTTGTCAGTGTGTGAGGAATGTCACATTACCGCTGGGTTTTTGATAAGAGTAGGTCGCCGTGAGGCGGCGGAGAGAAGATGTGGTGCCGGTTCAACGGCGAGCCGGCATCATTGCGGAGGTTGGTGGACCGCACGCAAACGGATTCGGTGTGGTCGGTATGTGGAGTTCTGTCACGATCCGTACCATGCGCACTTATAATTTGGGTTTATAAATAGGATGTTGTGGAGGCTGTGATGAATCTTTTCCGGACGAAGTCCGTCGAACAAACGCTTTCTGAAACGACTAGCGGCGACAGGAAGCTCAAACGCACCCTCGGGCCTTGGGATCTGGCTGTCATGGGGGTGGCCGTGGCCGTGGGTGCCGGAATCTTCTCCGTGGGTGCGCAGGCCTCCGCGTATCACGCCGGACCTGCCTCCATCATCAGCTTCGCGATAGCCGGCGTGATATGCGCTGCTGCGGTGATGTGCTATGCGGAGTTCGCGGCGATGATTCCCGCCGCAGGTTCGGCCTACACGTTCACCTATACCACGATGGGCGAGTTCATGGCTTGGATAGTGGGATGGGACCTCATTCTGGAGACGTTGATGGCGAGTTCGGTCATCGCCAAATATTGGAGCATCTACCTCAATGATTTCATCCATTTGATGGGCGGGCATTTCACCACGGAGATTCATTTAGGCTCGTTCACCTTCGATTGGGCCCCTTTGGTGGTGATCGCCTTCTTCACCGTTCTGCTCGTCATCGGCACGCAGATATCCGCCCGCGTTGATGGCGCCTTCACGATCCTCAAGATTGCGATTGTTGTTTTCGTCGTCATCGTAGGATTCTTCTATATCAAGCCGTCGAATTACTCGCCGTTCATCCCGCCCTCACAACCGGCGAGTTCGGTGTCTGGAGCAGCGGGCGGCACGATCATGCAACAGCCTCTCTTCCAATGGATCAGTGGTCAGCAGCCCTCGATCTACGGTATTTCAGGCATCATTTCCGGTGCGGCTTTGGTGTTCTTCGCGTTTATCGGATTCGACACCGTTGCGAGCGCCGCGGAGGAGACCAAGAATCCGGGTCGCAACGTACCGCTCGGCATCGGCATGGGGATTTCTATCGTGATCGTCATGTACATGCTCGTGTCCATTGTGACCAATGGCATGGTTTCATACCGGGACTTGGCCAAGGCCAAGAGTCCCTCGCTGGCCACCGGTTTCGAGATGGTAGGGGCTACATGGGCGGCGAAGATCATCTCGTTCGCCATCGTCATCGGGTTGACGACCGTGGTGATGGTCATGTTGCTGGGTCTGACCCGCATCGTCTTCGCCATGAGCCGAGACGGCCTGCTTCCTCCGGTGCTTTCGAGGGTTGGCAAGCATGGAACTCCGGCGCGTCTTCAGATTGGAGTGAGTGTCATCGTCGCGATTGTGGCCTCCTGCCTGAATGTCGGTGTTCTGTCCGACATGATCAACATCGGCACGCTTTCCGCGTTCACGTTGGTCTCGCTTTCAATACCGATTCTGCGCAAAAAGCGTCCGGACCTGCGCCGTCCGTTCAAGATTCCGGGCAACCCGTGGCTGCCCGTCCTCATTTCATTGGCATGCCTGTGGCTCATGCTCAATCTCAACATCCTGACATGGATTCGTTTCTTGGTCTGGCTGTTCATCGGTTTCCTCATTTATTTCGGCTATTCGTACGGCCATTCGCGGCTGGGCAGTGGTGACCTCGACGTTGCGAAGGATGGTCCAGCCACCGTCTGAGGTCATGCGCGCCGCGTATTCTGAAGAGAATCAGTCTGTAAGGAGAGATGCTATGGCATATGTGATCGCTGAGCCGTGTGTGGACGTCAAAGACAAGGCGTGCGTGGATGAATGCCCCGTGGACTGTATCTACGAGGGCGATCGTTCGCTGTATATCAATCCGAACGAATGTGTGGATTGCGGAGCCTGTGAGCCGGTGTGCCCCGTTGAGGCCATTTTCTATGAGGATGATGTGCCTGAGGAATGGGCGTGGTATACCGACGCTGCTGTGGAATATTTCAACGATATTGGTGATTTGGGTGGTGCGCAGGCGGCCGGCCCGTCCGGAAAGGACCCGGCAAGGGTAGCTGCGCTACCTCCACAGAACCAGGATTGATTGATTGGCAAGCCGGGGTGTGATTCCGCCTTCTCAGGAGTGCTGGTTCTAGGATAGGTCTTGGTTGGCGTATGCTAGGTAGGACTTGCATTTCGGCGTAGTGTCCGCTTTCCATGCGACACGAAACAGACCTCGGTTCGCTTCGTCGTATGGCCTCGTCTTGGCTGAGGTCCAGTGTTGTTCTCGTAGACCTGCCTGCAGCGGGCAGGCGGTTGGGCTGCCGCAGTGACTGTTTGGGTTCGCTTCCAAGACCGCATCGTCATATCCGTCGAAATTGCTTTGGACTGTGGTTTCTGGACTTGACTCCGATTTGGATTCGGACTGTGAAAGTGGGTTTTCATGGGTTTTGCTGCTTATTCGACCCAATATGATTGGGAGCGTATCGCTTCCTACAAGAAAAAGGCTTGTCGGGCCGAGGGAGGCATGGTGGACCTCTCGATTGGTTCGCCGGTCGATCCGGTGCCCGATGTCGTGCGGGAGGCGCTCGCCGCCCATGCCGATGGAACGGACGCGCATGGCTACCCCGCGACCAAAGGCGGTCGTATGCTGCGTGAAGCCATCACCCGCTGGTTTGAAAACAAACGACAGGTGGATCTGGCGGCGTTGCACGCGGATGTCGTTCCCACGATGGGTTCCAAGGAGGCCGTGGCGCTTATGGCTTCCTTGCTTCATTTGGGGCCGGGTGACGTGGTGGTGCAGCCGGCGGTCTCCTACCCGACATATGAGATAGGGACGCAGCTTGCGGGTGCCAAGGCGTTGAAGGTGCCCGACGTTTCGGATGTCAGGTCGTGGGTCGGTGTTTCCGGCGTCAAGGCCGTCTGGGTCAATTCGCCGTGCAATCCGACCGGTGAGGTCCTTTCGCCGGACCGGCTAGCTGCCGTGGTGCAAGCGGCGCGTTCCATCGGCGCCGTGGTGCTGTCCGATGAATGTTATGCGCTGTTGAATTGGGCGGGCGGCGTCCGCGGGCGTGACGGCGGCGATGCGCCGGCCGTGAATGAAGCCGGGGGTCTTGGCATGGAGCTTCCTGCACCATCGCCCAGCATGCTGGATCTGGAGGTGTGTTCCGGCAGTGCGGAAGGCGTTCTCGTACTGTATTCCTTAAGCAAACAATCCAACATGGCTGGATATCGTACGGCACTGGTGGCCGGCGATATGGGCTTGGTAGAGGAGCAGACGGCTTATCGCAGGCAGATAGGTCAGATCATCCCGGGGCCCGTTCAGGCTGCGATGGCGGCGGCTTTGGATGATGAGGCTTCGGTGAGCGAGCAGCATAACAGGTATCGCGCCCGCCTTGTGAGGTTGGTCGAGGCTCTGCGGGAATACGGTTATGATGCGCGGATGCCGCAAGGGGGGCTGTACGTGTGGGTGAAGGCCATCGACGGTGATTGCTGGAGCGACATGGAGCGGCTGGCTGACATCGGCATCGTCCCGAGCCCCGGCGAGTTCTATGGTGCGCCTGACCGACTGCGTTTCTCCGTCACTGCCACTGATGACTCAATCGATGCGGCGGTCGATCGCCTTCGAAGCAGATGAAAATATCGCGGTCATGACCGGTCCATATACGGAACGATTCGTGACTGTTCCGTATGCATCGCGATCCTCACGACTTCGGTGCCGTTAGCCCGGTCGGGTTGCGCCAGACCCCATGCTCCAAGCCCAGGCTCGCGGCTTGCTTGCCGTACTTGGCATGCACCGCGTCGATGGCGGCTTCGGCGTCATGCATTCGGTCGGATTGGGAGATGGTGGCATTTCGTGTTCGAAGCGTCGCCGCAAGGGGATTGTTTTGGTTTTTGGCTGCCGCCTGACCGGTTCGAACGCTGTGGTCGTTGTCCTGTCCGGATTGCAAGTCTGAGTTCCCGTCACGGTTCCCTTCGTTCGTGCCGTAGACCTTGCCTCCGTTTCCGATCGGGCGCGTGCGCTGGTTCTGGCCTTGCCCCAACAGATCCTCGATGCTCAGCTGCACGGGCGTGGTGTCCTTGGCGCTCAAGGTGCTGGCGCTTACACCGGCAAGACGCACTTCACGCGGCAAGAGGGCGTCGTCGGTGAGCGAGCTGCCCATGCCGAGCATGGATCTGAGCAGCCGTAAGGATTCCGGGTACATGGCGTCCGTGGTGTCGACCGGACGTTCCAATGTGTGGGCCTTCGTCGAGTAAGACAGGTTCGCGAACCGCAGCTTCACGGTCACGGTGCGGGCCACCAGTCCCTTCTTGCGCAGGCTTGCGCTGACTTCGTTGCAGCAGTGATGAAGGAGGGCGGCCACCTGTACCATGCTTCGGGTGTCCTCTTCGAAAGTCACCTCCGCGCCTATGGATTTTTCCGGTGCGTCCGTAACGATGGGGCGCTCGTCAAGTCCGTGCGAGGCCAGATGCAGATTATGGGCCAGGATTTTTGAATGGGTGGCCTGTGCAAGCGCCTCTTCGGAGGTGTCGGCAAGATCGGCCACGGACGTGATGCCCCATGCCTCCAATTTCCGTTCCAGCGATGGTCCTATGCCCGGGATTCCTCGCAATGGCATCATCTGCACGAATGCCGCTTGTTGGGATAACGGGATGAGCAGCATGCCATCCGGCTTGGCGTTGGTGGATGCCATCTTCGCCACCAGTTTGTTCGAGGCGATGCCCACCGAGCATGTGATGTGGAATCGGCGCTGCACTTCGGCGCGTATCCATGCGCCTATCGCGCTCGGCGAGCCCCACCGGAGCAACGCCGCGGAAACATCCATGTAGCCCTCATCGACCGATACCTGTTCGATGCGGTCGGTCACCTGGGAAAAGACCTGGGTGAAGATGCATCGTGACATCCGTCGATAATACGCCATATCCACGGATACGTACTGGCCGTCAGGGCAAAGCTGCCGTGCCCGTGCCATCGGCATGGCCGAGTTGACCCCATATGCGCGTGCCTCATAGTTGGCGGCGGAGACTACGCTGCGTGGTCCCGAGCCTCCGATGATGACGGGTCTGCCTGCAAGAGAGGGGTTGCGTGCGGTCTCCAGCGAAGCGTAGAAGGCATCCATGTCGATGTGAAGCACGGTGCAGCCGGTCTCGTCGTGCCCCCAGTCTCGCTTGGCGGCGGCTAGTCTTGGCGCAGTGCTCATGTCTCCATTGTAGACGATGCCATAAGGTTATGGGAGCCATCCGCATGCGGGAGAAGAAGCCGATGCGGAATGGAGCGCTCGAAGGTCGTCTGAGGCGTTCCGCCGTCGCGCCGTGTGCCATGCAGGTCGGAGGGCCGCGGCCATCATGGTGTCGGTGCTGTGCGTTGACTGGCAAGCGCTTATTCGGCAGGCGTAAGTATTCGACCGACCCCTGCGGTTGTGAGACAATGAGGGCATGACGCAAATCAACATAGGTGGCCAAGCCACACAGACAATAGGCACTCTTCCGGCGGTCGGGAATAGGGCGCCGTCTTTCACTCTTACCGATAAGGATCTCAACGACTTCGATTCAGCGCGGTTCGCGGGTCATAAGCTCGTGCTCAACATCTTCCCGTCGGTTGATACCGCCACGTGTTCGATGTCGGTGCGCAACTTCAATAAGGTGGCCGAGGAATACGATGACGTCACCGTGCTGTGTGTATCCAAGGACCTTCCCTTCGCTACGGCCCGTTTTTGCGGTGCTGAGGGCATTGATGGCGTGGTGACTGGTTCTGCGTTCCGTTCCTCGTTCGGCGAGGATTACGGAGTCACCATCACAACCGGACCTATGCGCGGTCTGCTGTCGCGCTGTGTGGTGGTCATCGGCTCCGATGGTTTGGTGAAGTACACCCAGCAGGTGCCTGAAGTTCATGATGAACCTGATTACGCCGCGGCGCGTGCCGCAATTGAGGCTCTTGGTTAAATGTCCGGCGCCGCTGGCGTGAACGGACCAGGGTGGTATGCCGGTCCTGGGGCGGGTCCGTTGGTTCCGGAGACGTGGTCGCCGGGGTCGTGGCACACCGTCGGATGTCCGTGTGCCACGAATGCTCGTGTGTCTGGCGTGTGCGAGGCGGTTCCTATCTGTTCGTAGGTTCAATGCCTATGGTCGTGCCTGCCAAACTCTTCGTCTGGCAGGCACGACCATGTTGGGCCCGCCATGATGCGGGCTTGTCCGGACCGTTCTTATTTATTGCTGTTGGTCATGACGCGTGGGCCGTTCGGATCGCCGACGATGACGGTGTCCACCATATGCAGGAACAGGCCATGCTCCACTACACCCACGGTGTTGATGAGATCTGTGCCGAGATCCTCCGGATGGTCGATACGGCCAAGATGTAGATCAACTACATAGTCGTTCTCGTCGGTCAGCACCGGCTTGCCGTCCGCGTCCAGGCGAAGGGTGGGTTTGTATCCGCGGGTCTCGAATTTCTTGATCACATGGCCCACGCCGAAGGGGATGACCTCCACGGGCAGCGGGAATGCGCCGATGGTGTCCACGACCTTCGATTCGTCCACGATCCATACGATCTTGTCGGAATTCGTTGCGACGATCTTTTCCCACAGGAGCGCCGCGCCACCGCCCTTGATGCCGTTGAAGTTGCTGTCCACCTCGTCGGCGCCGTCGATGGTGACGTCGATGCGGTCCACGTCATCGATGTCAACGATGGTGATGCCGTAGCCCTTGGCCTGCTCGGCAGTGCGCCGTGAGGTGGTCACTCCTGTGAATTTCAGGCCCTCCTCTTGGGTCCGCCGTCCGAGTTCATCCACCAGGTAGCGCACCGTGGAACCTGTTCCAAGACCTACAGTCATGCCGTTTTCCACGATCTTGGCGGCTTCGATGCCGGCCGCCTTCTTCAGTGCGTTCTGCTGTGTCTGATCCATCCTTGCTCCTTCATATCGTTGATTTCACACGATTCATGCGGAATACAGATTCATGATAACGCAGCTTGTCTATTTGCGGCGTCTACTTGTTCGGCCTGGAAAGCTTCATCAGGAACGGCGCTCCGCTCAGACGCAAGGTTCCGTCGCCTTCAACGTACCCTTCCACGACTATGGCTCCTCTGACGAAGCGCGGGTTGCCGTCAAAGGAGTTGCTGGTATTCGGCGGCGGTGTTATCGCCAGTGTTCCTGTGGCGTACAGTCCGGAGGCGGAGAGGCGCGGAGTGCCCGCATGGTCGGATCGGTCCGGAGTTTGATCCGTCGTTTGGGTGCGAGGATCATTGCCTTGGTGGGAATCCGATTCATTTCCCGAACCGTGCCTGGGACCATCGAAGGTGGAATCAGAATCGGCCACATCTCCATGCGTGGTGGAATCGGTTTCATCATCGTCCATGCCGTCTGTGGTGTCGTTGGTATCGTTGGTGTCGTTGGTATCGTTGGGCTCCGCATCGTCGCCGTCGTCGCTGTTAATGTCAATGTCGTCAATGGTATCGTCGCCATAGGCTGGTCTGGCCGTAATCTGATCGCCTGTGTTTTCGTTGGAATCATCATCGGGCGACTTGGCGTCGTTCTCTTCGCTTATGGCCGTCTCGGAGGATGACGAAGGGTGAAAATGGCCTGTATTGCTCTCGTTGCTGTTTTCGTCACCACCCTCACCGCGACCCAAGTGGTACTGCTCCTGCGTGATCTTGCCGTCGATAAGCATCCGCGCATCGGCTGGTATGTCCAGGCCTTTGGCGTATTCGGAGGCCAACAGCGATTGCCAGCCTTCCAGCGGTAGGTAGCCGTCCCTCACACCGCTGCGCGCGTCGCCGGAATAGGTGTGCGCCAGATCGTCCACCTTCTCGTTGCCCGGGTTGCCGTTGTGGCCTTTGACCCAAACGAATTTCACCGGGCCTTCGCGTCCGCTGATCTCCGCATCGATGGCCTTGATGAGCGGTGCGTTCTTCACCGGCTTCTTCTGGGAGTTTCTCCAACCGTTCCTCTTCCAGCCGCGCACCCATGTGGTTGAGCAGTTGATGGCATACTGGGAGTCCGTTTCGATGGTCAGCGGCTCGGATCCGCGGTGCGCGCGCAGCGCTTCGAGCACGGCGCACAGTTCACCGATCTGGTTGGTGCCGTTGGTGGCGCCTCCCGCATCGCAGTTCCCGTCGTGGTTGTGGCCTGGGGTGTGGGCTGCGTTGGCCGCGTGGTCAGCCCAAGCCCAGCCCATGGGGCCGTTTGGATTGCCTAGAGCGCTGCCGTCTGTCGAAACCGTGATCATGGTTTCAAGCTTACGGGGGTCGGTAGAAAAGGCTTGTGGCTTTCTAGGCCTGCGCGTCCGCTCGTAGGCTCGGCGGCACCGGTGTGTCATGCCAGATATGGCCGTTCTTTGGCTTCAGTGATGTATGGAATGCCATTAATATGCGTTCCTTTGTCCGGCCAAGTCCTCATGTCGTGTTCGGGCATGAGGACTTGGTGCGTTTGCATGAGGAAGCCGTGGGATGTTCCGGTCAGTCTGCAAGAGCCGCGTCCACCACGTCGCTCGCCTCGGTAAGCACCTGGTCGAGGGCCTGCGGTGAATCGAAGGACTCCGCGTACACCTTGTAGATGTTCTCCGTGCCGGAGGGGCGGGCGGCGAACCAGTTGTCCTTCGTGGTCACCTTGAGGCCGCCGATCGGGGCGTCGTTGCCCGGCGCCTGCGTCATGACCTGCTCGATGGGCTGTCCCGCCAGCTTCGTGGCCTTGATGCTGTCGCGGCTCAGGGAGGCGAACTTCTGCTTCTGCTCCAGCGTCGTGGGGGTGTCGATGCGCCTGTACCAGCTTTCGCCGAAGCGCGCGACCTGCTCCTGATGCAGCTGGGCAGGGTTCTTTCCCGTCTTTCCGGTGATCTCTGCAGCCAGCAGGTCGGGAATCAGGCCGTCCTTATCCGTGGTCCACACGCGCCCGTCGCGCCGCAGGAAGCTCATGCCGCTGCTCTCTTCGCCGCCGAACGCCACCTCGCCGGTGAACAGCGGGTCGACGAACCATTTGAAGCCGACGGGCACTTCAACCAGTTTCGCACCGATGGAATAGGCCACGCGGTCGATGAGGCTTGACGAGACCACTGTCTTGCCTACGCCGGCACCTTCGGGCCAGCCGGGGCGTGCACCGCCGAACAGATACTCCACACATACAGCCAGGTAGTGGTTGGGGTTCATCACGCCCCAGTCGGGGCATACGATGCCGTGGCGGTCGGCGTCCGGGTCGGTGCCGCCGACGAGGTCGTACCTGCTCCATGCGCCGCCGTTGAGCGAGTCCACGAGGCCCTTCATGGCGTACGCGGAGCTGGGGTCCATGCGGATCTTCCCGTCATGGTCGATGGTCATGAACCGCCATGTGGGGTCCACCTCGGGGCGCACCACATCGATGTTCAGACCGTACTTCTCGTTGATGAGCGGCCAATAGTTCACTGAGGCGCCGCCCAGCGGGTCGATGCCGAGTCTGACGCCGGATGAGCGGATTGCATCGAAATCGATGACGTTGCCGAGGTCGGCCACGTAGTGCTCGCGGAAGTCGAAGCGTTCCACGAACTCGGATTTCACCGCCTGCTCGTAAGGCACGCGTCGTATGTCCCTGAAGGCGCCGAGTAACTCATTGGCGCGGTGGGCTATGCGCTCGGTCACTTCGGTTGGTGCTGGACCTCCGGTGACGGGGTCGTATTTGAAGCCGCCGTCTGTGGGCGGGTTGTGCGACGGCGTCACCACGATACCGTCGGCCAGACCGGCGCCGGTGAAGCGCTGGGAGCCGTCCGCAGCGCGGTTGTGGGTCAGGATGGCCTGGGAAACCACCGGCGTGGGTACGAAATCGTTGCGGGAGTCAACCCGCACGTGCACCTCGTTGGCCACGAGCACTTCGATGGCGGTTTTCATGGCGGGCTCCGACAGGGCATGGGTGTCGCGGCCGAGGTACAGGGGGCCGCTCACCCCGGCGTCCTTGCGGTATTCGGCTATGGCCTGCGAGATCGCGACGATGTGCGCCTCATTGAAGGACGTGTTCAGGGACGAACCACGGTGCCCGGAGGTGCCGAACGCCACGCGCTGGGCCGGCACGGCGGGGTCCGGGATGAGGTCGTAGTAGTCGCCGATGACTTCATCGACGTCAATGAGATCGGAAGGGGTGGCGGGCATACCCGCATTGTTTGCTACCATGCCATCCATTGTGCCACGGTTTGCATTTTTGTTCAATAATGTTCAAGTTTGGAGCGTTTTGTTATATATCGTGAAGTCTCAGATGGTGACTATTTCGCAATATCGGTGAGGTAGCGTGCATAAAGCAGAGAATATCCGTGTCTCCGTGTCGTAAACGTGAGTCTGTTCTTGTGAGTACGCTAATGGGCATAACTCAGAGTTGTGTGAGGAGAAAAATCCGTACAATATCGGCATAAATAATTAGGAGAGGAAAGAGAATGACGTTTTATGGCATTTCGTATCTTAAATCTCAAAACGGCGTGAACCAGATTGTCACCATCGCCGTCATAGTGATTTCATTCATTGCGTTGGCTTTGTTTTTGATGCTATATCTGCGCCATAGGCAGTCGAAATACCGGGATTTCGCGGTGATTGCCTTGCTGTTGGTCATCCTCAGCACAGGTTATGGATACGTGCACTACCGGCAGAACGAAACCGCATCGGCAAAGGCTACCCAAATGGTGGATTTCGTGCAGAGCGTTGCTAAGGACCGTCATGTATCGACCGAAGACGTCTTGGTCAACTCAAGATACCTCAACAACGATGTCATCGTGAAAATCAAAGATGATTACTATACCGTCACATTGAACACCGATTACACTGTCTATACACTTACGCCGGCTCACACGCTGGGCGATATCCAGGTGAAGCAGTGATCTGCTCTCGTGAATACCTCCCCAAATAAATAACCATCAACGAAATCGTATTTTTCATATCCTTAGGAATATCTTCGAAAGGCGGCGGTCATGTTCATCAATGCCACACTCATAGCAAAACTCGTATTGGGGATTGTCTTCCTTATCGTCCACATCAATCTGTTTGGGAAAAGCAACCTGGCTCCCACTTCGCCGATGGACCAGATTCAGAACTACGTACTCGGCGCCATTGTGGGCGGTGTGATCTACAACGCCGACATCACGGTGCTCGACTTCTTCTTCGTGCTTGTCACATGGGCCTTGCTGTGCATGGTGATCAAGGTTCTCAAAGAGCACAACGGCTTCTTCAAGAAGATCATCGACGGAAGCACGGTGAGCCTGGTCACGAACGGGAAGATAGATGTGTCCTCATGCATGAAATACGGCGTCTCGGCCAACGATCTGATGCTCAAGCTGCGTTCGCAGGGCGTCTATGAGATTTCCAAGATACGCAAGGCCTATTTTGAGCAAAGCGGCCAGCTCACGGTCATCTCGTATGGCGACGACATGCTGCGCCTGCCGCTCATCGTGGACGGGCACGTCGATGAGGATGCACTGGAGGCTACCGGACATGATCAGGAGTGGCTTGACGCTCAGCTTAAGAAGCAGGGCTATTCGCAGATAAGCTCGGTCTATCTGGCCGAGAATGATTCCGGAAAGCTGAAGATAACCGGCTACAACAACTGAGGTTTGTGCGCGGTGGCCGTCTGATTATGTGTAGACGCACAGCCCGGCACATAGACTACCCAGCAACGTTTCCCAGCCGGTGTGGGACCGGCTAGAAGACCACCTGGTGGGGTGTGTGCACGTTGTGTTCAGTCGTCAGCCAAAGGGCTTCTCGCAAGATGCGTGGTGCTGATCATATGCGCTTCCTATTGATGTAGTTGTCTGGATGAAGAATCTCTTGGCAAAAGGGGGCGAGATCAGCGATTCGCTGTAATCGGCACGCGCACGCACAACGAACGCGGTTCAACCGTGAACATGATGTGTTTGGTCTCCTGAAGCGTATCGCCATCCACCTGTGCGAGCGCCGGTGTCTCCAGCCGTACTTCGGCGCTGATGCCCTGAAGCTGGTCGATGGTCGAGTTGGTGGTCCAAGGTGCCTGTTCGGCTTTGCCGGTGATGGTCTGATGCATTACGTCGCCAAACAGGTTCACCCAGCCAAGCAGCCCGCCTCTGGTATCGATGATCTCGAAATCCAGCACGCCATCGTCATACACGGCGTTGGGCATGAGGGAGAACACCGGAATCTGTCCGCAGTTTCCGCTCATGAATGTGCGGAACTCCAAGTCCTCTTTAGTATGCGTAGTGCCGTCGGCGGTGGTGAGGCTCATGCTTCCACGATACTTGGGAGTAAACATGTTCTTCATGCCGCCTGAGAAGTAGGCGAGCCAGCTGATGTTTTTCTTCAGTTCGGGGCTGGTGTCGTCTATCATTCGGGCGTCGAAACCGATGCCTGCGATAATGAGGAAGGCGTGCCCGACCTTCCTTTCCTTCTCACTGTCGAGTAGACTCAGACGCCCTACGTCCACCATGCGTTCCCCGTGGGAAGTGGCCACGGTGAGCGCGGCCTCGATGTCGTCCACGGGAATGCCCATGTTGCGGGCGAAAAGGTTACCGGTTCCGATGGGTACAATGCCCATGGCATGCCCGGTTCCCGCCATGGCGCTTGCCACGGTGCGCACGGTGCCGTCCCCGCCCACCGCGACAACCACACTCGCCCCGTCGGCCAACGCCTGCCTGGCGCACGCGTATCCGTCACGTTCGAGCGTCGTGTCGATGAATACGAAATCCGTTATCTCGCGCCTGCGGCAGAAACGTTTGATCTGCATGCGGCATCGCTTGGCCTGCGGCTTGGAGGGATTCATGACGAACGCATAGCGAACCTGGTCGTCCTCTCGTTTATTCAGAACTTGCGCGCGTTGATGCCGTCTGTATGCGTATCTGCCGAAACATACGGCCACGACGAGCACGACGGCGGCGATTATCGCTGCCGTCACTATGATCGCGGTTCTCGACATGGTTGCCATCCTTACAGATGTTCGGCTATGTTTTTAACTTGTTGCTTTCTCAGCAGTGTAATACTCGCCTATTACCTTCATGTGACGCGTTCCCCGTCAGCTGTTTACGCATACAACGGGAATCACCCCTCATGTGGATGACGGGCCTACTCGCTGCCGTGTCGGCTTACAGAAGTACCCTTAAAAGCATGTTAGATATCCAATTTATCCGTGATCATGCAGATGAAGTCAAGGAATCCCAGCGTCGGCGCGGTGAGTCGGTGGAACTGGTCGATGAGGTGCTTGCATCGGATGCTCAGCGGCGGACGGCGCTCAAGGAATTCGAAGACGCCCGTGCACGCCAGAAGGCGATGGGCAAACAAGTCGCCCAGGCCGGCGCCGAAGAGAAGGCGGTGCTGATTGCCCAGACCAAGGAATTGGCGGGTCAGGTCTCCCAGTTCAAGGAGGAGGCGGACAAGACTTCCGCCGAATATACCAAGGCCATCTGGCAGCTCTCGAACCTGGTGGAGCCGGAAGCTCCCGAAGGCGGCGAGGACGACTACGTGGTAGTCAAGAAGGTGGGCAAGATCCGCGATTTCGCGGCTGAGGGCTTCGAACCCAAGGACCATCTGACGCTGGGTGAAGGCGTGGCCGGAATCGACATGAGGCGGGGCGCCAAGGTCTCCGGTTCGCGCTTCTACTTCCTTCGCGGTGCGGTGGCACGACTTCAGATCGCCATGCTCACCATGGCGGTCGACCAGGCGGAGGCCGAAGGATTCACGCTGGCCATCACCCCAACGCTGGTGCGTCCCGAGGTCATGGCGGGCACCGGATTCCTCAACTCGCACGCCGATGAGATCTACCGACTTCGCGAACCCGACGACCAGTACCTGGTCGGCACTTCCGAGGTGGCGCTCGCCGGCATGCATGAGAACGAGATTCTGGACCTTTCCAACGGACCCCTCAAGTACACCGGATGGTCGAGCTGCTACCGGCGCGAGGCCGGTGCGGCGGGCAAGGACACTTCCGGCATCATCCGCGTGCACCAGTTCGACAAGGTCGAGATGTTCGTCTACTGCAAGCAGGAGGACTCCCGCGCCATGCACCGCAAGCTGCTGGCCATGGAGGAGGAGATGCTTGCCAAGGTGGATGTGCCCTACCGCACCATCGACACGGCGGCCGGTGACCTCGGCGCCTCTGCTGCGCGCAAGTTCGACAACGAGGCCTGGGTGCCCACCCAGGGTCGGTACCGTGAGCTCACCTCCACTTCGAACTGCACCGAATACCAGGCTCGCCGTCTGAACATTCGCGAACGCCTGGAGGACGGTACCACAAGGCCCGTCGCCACGCTTAACGGCACGCTCGCCACCACGCGCTGGCTCGTGGCGATTATGGAGAACCACCAGAACGCCGATGGCTCCATCACCATTCCGCAGGCCATGCGTCCGTATATGGGTGGGCGAGAGGTCATCGAACCCACCAAGTGGGAGGCCTGAGTCTTCCGCAATCGTCCTTGTGATGAATATCTGAACCCGTCGTAGTCCTTGCGGCTGCCGGCGGGTTCTTTCTAGTGTTGTGTCACCCAGCCTTGTGTCGCAATCGTGATTTGACGTTTTTGATTGTTGGCCGATGGCCGCCGACGGGCGCTGATTGCTGATGACCTGTGCGTTATGGTTTCTGGCTCATGGTTACTGACTGCTGCTTTGTAGGGTTAGGGTTCGTTGTTGTAGCTGGGTCAATACAAGGGGCGTCATCGCTTTTCCTCTTTATTCATCGGCTTCGTGGTGCCCTTCCTCTTTTTCGAGTGTTGAGGGTCGGGCCGTGTTTCGTGTTGTTGTCTGTCGGTGGGAGTTTGCTATAATTCTTCAGTTGCGTATTTCGGTGTATGTCGATTGACGCAACATGGACAGGTGTCTGAGCGGTCTAAAGAGACGGTCTTGAAAACCGTTGTGGAGCAATCCACCGCGAGTTCGAATCTCGCCCTGTCCGCAAATGAGGGTTTCGGGTTAACGCTCGGAGCCCTTTTGTTTTGAAAATAGTGGCCTAATAATTTCGGCTTTGTGGGGAGTGCTTCAATCCTAGGTGGTGAGATCGCCTACCAGTGCGTGCAGAGGATTAAGAGGATGGCTAAAACCCGTAGGGGGCACCTGATTTGATTCGAAACAGGTCTATACGCCACAATCGCGTCACGATATAGTGCGGTGTTCATAAAACAAAGGATGGACATCATACCCGATAAAAAGGAAAGGCCGAACCATGAGACAGCTGCCTGGGGGAGCCGATCGTGGTGATTGTCGCTGTCGTTGATGGCTGAGGCGGACAATATCGCCACGTACATCATGCTTATGGACCGTATCGGTTATCTGCGGACTACCTCGGGCAGGAACGGTCTACGTTAGGTAAAAGTCTGCCCGGCATTGTTTCGTGCGGATTCTTTATCTTGTATGCTTTTGTCATCTCAAATATCATTGGTTGTTCGATAGGCGAATAGCTTCATATTGCCAACGAATGATAACCAGTGGTAATCACTTTAATCTAATAATTTAGACAGTTTTAACTTAACAATCTTCATTCTTCACCTTCTTTTGTTATTATTTACCTCAAGTCGACTTTGCTGAATGGCAGCGAAGTAAAAACGGGGCGATTTGAGAGCTTCACCGTTGTTTTTGTCTTTCGATCTTCTCTGTTGCCTACGGAAAGGCTTCTCGAAATAGCGCTGGCTGTGACCTTTGGCATAATTGGATATCGATCGTTTTACCGATCAGTCTAAGGGAGGCACGGGCTGCTCTCTGTGTGAAAGCTCCTTTTAAGAGAATTACTGCTTTGAGAATAAGCGTGTACCAGAGCCGAGCTTTATGAAAACACTTTCCGAACAATCTGGCCACATCGGGTTGAAAATAGGTCTCGAATTAAACCGATGGTATCATTGCATCGATGAGTCGTATCCGCCTTCGGGGTTTTGTTCCTTAATTATTACATCGATCCAGCCTGTCGAACCGTCGGGGGCAAGAGTGCCACTATTCATGATTCTTGAAGTAATGCAGTAACTGTCTATGCAATGTTTACGCCAACCATGATCCGGTGTGCCTTCACTTGTCAGTTCGGTGGTTCTTAAATTTAGATTGGTGGCTAAGCAGCCTATATTGTAATCAGCAAATTGAGAAGGATAATTTATGCGTAAAGTCATTTCTGATTGGTCATCCGAAAGTTGATATATAAAGTTAGTCTCATCAAGAAGTGACTGAGGGCTACATTCCCAGTAGGCACGTGCGATGTCGGTTTTTGGATTCGTCTGTGAGCCTTCAGGTGCATAGCTTTGAGCTTGTGAACCGTAACCCCCGTGCTGTCGCTCTTCAAGTTCATGCTCGCGCTTTTCAAGCTGCTTCGCGGTGTCGTTTGATTTGCCTTTGCCATCAGTTTCCCCATCGAAAGCTTTGTTCTGATGAGAAGCTTCCGATAAGGAATTTGCCTTTGCTGGTGCATCAGTCTTATGGAAGGCTGCATGCAAACCGATTGTCAGCAATGTCAGTGACAATAGCAAACCAATTAGAGCTGCGATGATGACACCATGCCCGCGATCTTGTTTTTGCTCTTTCATTTTCTCTATCATCGCTTTTCTTTGGAATAACTGCCTATACGCATAAGGAAGAGGTCGTTTTCTGCGTCCAATTCGCCTTCTCGAGACTGTAAATGGGATATCTCTGCTTGTATCCCTTCCAATTTTGCGAGCTCAGCTTCATAAGTGTCTTGATCCTCATTGGCTTGTGCGGTAAGTTGATTAAGCAAACTCTGTTCTGCTTGTTGCTCATCGGCTCGCCGTTTGCATACATCTTGGTACTGTCGAGCTTCCTCGGGAGTCTGTGCATAACCACTTTGCATCGCTCTTAACATATTCCGAATTGCCGTAGGATCGCTGTATCCAGATGGGAGCATGTTTTTCAGGGCGGCAGCGGCGTCCGCAGTACGATCTGCGGCCTTTTTTTGCTTGTTCGTAGTCATTGGTGAACTGAGGGATAAGCTTTTCGACTTTGGAGCGGTGCATATCCTCAATGATGGCGTACAAAAAAAAGGAAGGTTGCTACGGCGGCACCAACGGAAGCATAATTCCATTTTTTCATAAGCGAGCAGACCAGAATCGTCCCAACCAGAACGATGAAGGCGACAACAATAGCCAAGTCTGAATTTGTGGATAGGGAGTCGCTATCGCTTTGTACCAAGTCTCTCTCTTGTTTCTTTTTCTCGCTGACATTTTCAGCCTCGCTTTGTTGCTCAATCTGTGTCAGCTCTGCTATAAGTTTCGCGCGCTCAGATTCAGTCCTGTTCATCGAAATTTCCTTTTGCAATTTCGTTGGGATCGTCGCCATGCTGTCGAATAATATCCCGCAGTCTATCGTTTTTCTTTTGGAGGGGCTCAACCCGAGTTTGCCATTCTTCTAATGTTTTCCCGGCTTCGATGATATTGACTGTCTTTAGAGGATACGTCTTTTCTTTATAATATGCACTACGTTGCCGCTGTTCAGCCTGATCCTGTTGTAGTTGCTGTATGGCTTGATGATGTTTTCTGACCTCATTAAGCTCCATCGCATCGCCAAACGAAAGCCGTTCGTCGCCTAATATGTCAATGATGTTGTTCAGTTCGTCGGCATGACGGTATTCAGAGGGGATGAGGTCGAGCTCAGGGTATTCTCGGTGCATCTTGTTAAGTCCGGCTGCCAGTTTTCGTTCCTGACTCCTGACCTCAGGGAGCTCCTGAAGTGCAGCGTTGCTGTTTCTACCCGCGAGAATCGCGACCGGAACCATGATTATGCCTACGCAAAACACGATAATGGGAATCCATAATAGTCGATGTGGCAGCACTCCTAGTGCGCCCAAACTGGCCGCGGTCAAAAATGCCGCCATGTTTAGTTTTCTATAATAGAAATCCAATGCACCTTGATATTCGGAGAGAGCTGCATGCACCAGAACATTTTTGGCTTGATTCGCCTTATCTGCTGCCTCGGCCACTGGAATCATGTTTTTCAGAAACTTGATTAATTCATCATATGAATATTCGTCGATGAACGATACTTTTTTGGGTGACTCAGCCATTCATCCCCCTACGATTATCGCAAATGCATTATTACGATAATGCTGTTTCGTTGCGCAATATTGCATCCTGTTTCCCGCCTTGTGTGGCATTCGATATTGTTTTCGTTGAAGTCCGAATTTGTAAACATGAGCATGTCCTCTCTTCAAGATCAAGAACTCTCAGAATTGGGTGATTTGAACTGTCTCAATGTGCTCGGTAGATCGGGAATGTGGTGGCTATACGTTTATACTGCTTGCGTTTGCCGTCCTCACTGTTTTCTATGCGTTTGAACACCCCCACGAACCGATACTCCGAAACTCGAGTTATCGGATCCTTACTTCTTGCAAAAGTGATACGAATATCATCATTCTTTACTTCATCGACGACATCCCTATTCTCGTTGTATTCGTAGATGAGTTCCCAATCCTTCGACAGTTCATTGTTCCAGCCCCGAGCCACTGCCTTGTTCGCTACTGCCAATTTAGGGAACCAAACCGCGTATTTGTCTCCGTAAAGAGGTCTCATCCGCGAGGGGATAAACCAAGTCGTTTGAAACCCTTTGTAATTGGCATCGCACAAAAGATTAACCGCGTCAACAATCCTGGGGAAACCGATGTCGTTCGAAACGTCTACTTCGTTAAGGTCGTGGTAAAACTTAATATAGCTTTCCGGTCCGCACCAAGGGGTGAACTTTCCTTGTTCTTTCTGGCATCTAACCTTTTCGGCAATAGAGTCCACACACTTATTGATTTCGGCCTCCACTTTTTCATATGGCTGATTCACTTTGATATGAATCGGATAATACTCGTTTTCGCCTTCTTTAATTTGCCTGAGCACTTCGGCTATGGTAACTTCGCGGTCCGCGTCTTGTTGATGCTGAGATTCGTGATATGCTTCATCGCATTCCACGCCAACCATAATTTGGGGAAAATAGAGATCAATGAAGGAATAATGCCCGTCTCCGTGTAAAATCGGCTGTTGAGTGACAGGCTTGATATCGTCTGCGCCCAATCTATTCCAAATTGCATTTACCACGTAATTTTCGTAATCTTTACGTTTGGTTCTAGACAACGTACGAATCAAATAATCCAATTTATCCATTTTATTCTCCTTATAATCCAATTACAGAATACTAAAATTCAAGGTTTTGTCTTTTGGGTACTGCTCGGGAATGTGCTGTACGCGACTTCAGAGGGAGGAAATCATCGAACTGCGTTCAAAGATTCGTGGGTTGGGTTCCTTTTCAGTTTGTGCGATCGGCATTGTTCGTAAGCTTCAACAGTTGTCCTAGTGATGTGGCGGTCAAAATGTAGTGTAACAGCATAACTCTGAATCCAATCTATTATTATCCTTTAAACAAGGTATCTTTTATAAAAGATAATAAGTTAAAGGCTCAATCTTGTCAAATCGGAATAAATAGAGACATATTATTTGGTCATAACAGACAATTTTAGGGGTTGCAGACTAATACTCAAAGAAGGCAGTGGTCTTTTGTGAAGTCGATTGGAAGGTCCTTGCTTATTCCATGCATGAGTACTTCAACCCCCGAGTGCATGAGGCTGCAGTCGTACTCATTGCCTATCCAGGTTAAGGAATTTGGTGTCAGGCTTCACCTTAGATGGTGCGAGTATATCCATTTCATCAAAATAAGCAATCGGGTTCTTGGAGTTATTGCGGTCGAGAATTTTGCCAAGCCATGCATCATAAGTTCCATCGATTGGTTCGCCGATGAACCCCATGCGCATGTCCTTACGTTTAATCAATCCGCGAATTCTGGCTACACATACCACAACATTGTAAGGATTAAGGATGATGGCCAAATCGCAGCGCACTGCCCTTCCTGGCTCAATCTTCCACCAGCTGTTACCGGCATGCCAGACATCTACGGGGGACATACCTTCTTTCCATCCGATAAACTCCCGATAACCACCCTCGGGAAGCGGTTCATGCCGAACCGGTTTGCGGGGTCCCAATTTCATAGTGACAATCTCGCTCAAAAACTCACTCCAGTCACATTCACTCCTGCCCAGCAGAGGCTCGTACTAGTTAATTTCATCATAGCTAATGAAGGACTCGAATAAAAACAAATACTCGCCCAACGAACGTTGAACAAAGGTGAACTCGGCATTCCAGGTTATGGATCGGGTATATCTTGTACGGACAGATTGATGACTGGATTTTAAATGATGGCTGCCGGTTTTGCCGTTAGTACTACTGCAGCGCTTGAAGAATTGGAGAAATGCTAACAGAAAAGCGTACATCTTTGCTGCTTAAGAAGACCACTGAAATGCTAGCTAAGATTCCCGTTCCGTCAGTTGCGTATTTCGGTGTATGTCGATTGACGCAACATGGACAGGTGTCTGAGCGGTCTAAAGAGACGGTCTTGAAAACCGTTGTGGAGCAATCCACCGCGAGTTCGAATCTCGCCCTGTCCGCAAATGAGGGTTTCGGGTTAACGCTCGGAGCCCTTTTGTTTTGCCGAAAAGCCGGTGGCCGCCACCGGTTTCGGCTCTGTTCCCACTTTTTCCTGAAGCGTATCTGTAACACTTCATAAACACGAATACAGCTCGAATCAGATTACATGTGTGCTTAAAAGTAGCATTTGCAACGAGAAGTCGGTCAGCAAGTTTCCGGATACTTGCTATGCTTGCTGTTCCCGGAAAGCGCCTTCCAGACACCCGGAAACATGTCCGCGAAAGTTTCTAGGTGAGTGCACCTAAGAGAAGGCATGCCATAACCGTGATACGATTCCCAGAGAGGTACTTTTTGAAGATGCGTATAGTTGTCATGGCATGTCTGTGATTTTACGAAGGTAAGTCGAAGCTTTTAATCGTTTGGCTTTCCTGGGGCTACCAACTTCCGTCGACGATGGTGCAAGGCAACTTACGTCACTAATAGAAAAACTATGCGTGGTGACCGCGATCGAGCATTTAGTTAAGCATGTATAATTCTCAACCAAGACTCGAACGGTATAAAGAATGCGGTTCAGCTAATTAGCCAGTTACTTGAATCTGAGTAATGAATATTCGGTGAACAGTCATTTTGGTGCAATCCATAAGGCAAACTGTCTTAGTATCAGCCCCCTGATCTTGCTCCGGCACGACTATCTTGAAGGATTTAAGCGGTTTACCAGCAGGCACTGTTGGGTAAAGCTTTCTGGATGATTATCTCCCGAAGGGATCATATATGCCCAATATATGGACAGATATTGCAAAGTGACAACCTTCTGCTATAATCTATCTATACATAAATTGTGTATTACATATGACGACAAGGAGTCGCCATGAAACATAAATCTTTAACACGGAAACTATTTACTGCAGTTGCCATTCTGACTATTCCTGTCATTTGTACAAGCACGGCATCGGCATCACCCGTGTCCTTTATGGGCAAGACTGAAGTCATTGCGCAGAATGCTCTGCGCGGTGCCGACGCTGTGGGTATTGATACCGCAGCAGATATTAATTTCACTTCATCCTCCGATGAGATAGTTGCCACTTCTAAAGACGCAAGCATCAAACTCGAAAAAGAGGGGAATAGCGCTCAAGTCACAAGTCAATCTGGAGATACTTTAGTTTTGCCAGAGGAGGCATCTGGTAATGTCGGCGTATCGGACGGCACCGGAGTGGTTGCTGGCAAGAACATGACGGATTTCGCTGTGAACCTTTCTGAAGAAGGCAACACGCGAGTTACTAGTGTATTGAATTCGAAAGAAGCACCAGAACGCCTTGATTACACTTTTGCGGATGCCTCATATCTTACAATCGAGGAAAATGGTAGTGTCACGATATACGACAAAGACAACCAGATTAGTGGTGGTGTTGAAACACCATGGGCAGTCGATGCTCAGGGCAAGAGTGTACCAACCCATTATGAGGTCAACGGGAATGTTCTTACTCAAGTTATTGAGCACAATGCTAATGATTACGCATATCCCGTGACTGCTGATCCCAGCTGGAGCGCAGCTTTTAAGTGGTTGGGGAGGGGAGCGAAATTCCTCGCAAAGAAGGTTGGGCCGGGCGTTGCAGTCCTGTGCCTGGCTGGCGCCGGGTGGGCATGGTACCGCTCTGACGCTCGTGGCTGGGTTCGTGTTGGCGATGCAGTTGTGGGGTGTATTGCATAATGTCTAATAAACCATTAACTATCGCTGTCAGCTTTTTCGCCGTAGCGTTAATCCTTGCCCATATTATATCGTTTGTCACTGGTTCACAGTTCTGGGGTACATGCACTTACCCCGCAGTTTGGGTAGTGATGATCATCTTTATGGCAATAGAAAGCCGATGGAAACACGATAAAGACTAGCATCTTTTGAAGATACCGAAATTCAAGTTCTTCAATACACGGCTGAAGGCTACTCCACTGACGAAATCGCCAAGTCGCTGAACATCAGTACAGCTACTGTTCGCTCCCATACCAGAAACATTCGAGAAAAATTGGGAGCAAAAACCTTAAGCCACGCTGTAGCGATATGGCTGATGCGAGACGCTTATGAATCAAGGTGCTGTGTAAGTTGTGACTATATCCCCGAGAATCTAGATAGTGCTGTATCCAAGTTGAGCGATGGCGCTGATTTGTGTATAGCGGATGTCGATGCCAGTCTTGCATTCTTAAGGGAATAGGAGCCCGCCCCACTGATATCACTGTACTCGGGGATGACATCATCGAAGTCATGATTCACTAGAACTGACCTAACACAGCGGTATTCTATGTCACGTATTTTAGAAAATCTGTAGCGAAGTTACTGGCTGTCATATACTGAAAAACCGATTAAAAAAGAGCCAGAAAATTATCTTATTGAAATTCAGGAATTCTAGCAAGATAACTTTAAACGTTGGAGTTGTTACTGGCGTTAGTTACTTATAGTCTTGTATTTGTCAACTTGAGAAGTAATGAGTGCCTTATAGTAATCGCAGCTTTTCATAAGTTGTTTATGTTCCCCTTCTGCCAAAACTTTACCGTGGTCTATGACGACAATCCAGTCAGCTTTCAATATTGTGGAAAGCCGGTGAGCTGTATAGCAAAGTGTCAACTCGTTTTTATGAGTAGTCAGAAGGTCAATTATCTTTTGTTCGCTCAATCCGTCTAGGCTTGAGGTTGGCTCATCCATGACGAGTAAACTAGGATGATGCAAGAGTGCTCGGGCTATGGAAAGCCTTTGCTTTTGGCCTCCCGATAAGGAAAGACCTTGCTCGCCAACTGGTTCATCCAGTAAAGAGCGACGGCTTGTTCGCGCAAGTTCTGTCAGACCAACCTGTCTGAGCGCTGTCATCATTTCCTGATCAGAGTATGAGACATCTCCTAAATCCAGATTATCGCGAATCGTACCTGTGGCTAGTACTGAATTCTGGTCGACATAACTGACGTAATTACGGTAAGTAGATAGATTAAGATTGGAGATTTCCTCTCCATTGATCGTAATACTTCCTGATTGCGGTTCGTAGAAGCGTTCCAGCATACCTAAACATGTGGTCTTGCCACCACCAGAAGAGCCTACTATCGCCGTTATCTTGCCTGCGGGAATAGAGAAAGAAATGTTGTTCAATGCGTTTGATCTACAATCTGGATAGTGGAAAGAGATTTCTTTAAAGTTGATTTGTGGAGGGACAATAATCTTCTGTGTTGCACCGTTTCGCGGACTGACCTCTATACTCGTTACCTCTCTCTCAAGCTCCTGCAAGCGTGTTTCTCCGGTGATTGATTCTTGAATAGAGGAAATAGTTTGCGATATCCCTGTGATAGACGATGAGAAATAGGAAAAATACATAATAAACGCGACAAGGTCCGCGAACTGCAGAGTGCCTTTGGCCATTTGGTAGGAAGAAAAAGAATAGTCCCGATACTGGCAAACTGCATGAGTACCCGAATGATTGGTCCTAACGCTCCTAGAAGCAAGGATAGACGGTATGAGTATGTATATGATTCATCTATCGCTTTTTTGCATTCGCTCCATATTCAGATGTAAAGCGTTATAAGCTCTGAGAACCCGATTAGCGGATGTTGCTTCTTGAACTATAGCGGTCATGTTCATTTGAGCATCCTGAATGTGTTGTTGCCAGGATTGCAGAGGCTTGGTAGATAAGGCCATGACTAATAACGCAATAATTGCTATAGATATTCCAATCATGAACGCAGATACGTCGAGATAAATTAGTGCGATGGTAGCACCGGCACCGAGAATAATGTTCTCGATTAGTGATATCGCGTTGGAAGGAATTGATTCGATCAATTCAGTATCGTTCGCTATTCGTTGTGAAAACCATGTTGGTGATTTACTTTCCTGAGTGAGGACCGGTAACGAAAAGAATTTTTTGCTTAGCCTTATACGAGCATTTCTAACTATTGACTGACCGTATTTTCCTTCCAACATCTGTTGTAGAATGGATAAAATCATGATAGCCAAAATTGCTATTATAAATAGACAAATCGGTCGTACTGCTTTTCTATGGTTTTGTACAGAAGCTATAAAAGCGTCACTGATTCCGGGTTGAGCGAGTGAGACGCACTGGGTTAGTGCACCTAAGAGAAGGCACGCCATAAACGTGATACGATTCCCAGAGAGGTACTTCTTGAAGATGCGTATAGTTGTCATGGCATGCCTGCGATTTTATGAAGGTGGTCAGTATTCGAGGGTCTTGTAGGCATGGTTGCCGTAAACGATCAACATGATGCCATAGAAGAGGAACAAGACAAGAGACCCTATTAATGCCGGGCCGTTGCCGAGATGCTCGGCGACTGTACCATAAGCGTTCGGCAGGAAATAGCATAGTGTTCCCAGCAATGGGGCCACCTGTGAGACGAGAACATAGAGTATCGAGACGAGCATGGTGACGCCGATGCCACAGTGCTGCGATAGTGCCGCGGCGACAAGAATACACAATACGCACGCAAACAACGTGCCCACGATATCGAATACCATACTGAGGTCGGCAAATGAGGCGGGCAGGAATCTGCCTGATGTGTAAGGCAGGTGGATTAGATACAAATAATACGTGGCGAAGCTGAAAACAAAGGTCAACACAACATAAATCAGGTATACTGCCGACAATGCCGCAACTTTAGACAAGAACACTTTGGTGCGATTGATGTCCTTGTAAAGGAACAGGGTCCCTGTATTCGCCTCGGTATAGAAAACCGTGATTGCCAGATACACGAGGATGATCATTGGCAGGATAATATCGTATTGAACTTTCATTACCGCGCCAAAGAACGTAAGAAAGTCCATCGATCCCGCAGGAGCATTGAGCTGCATGAAATTGGTGTTGAAAAGATTGACTATTGGTAGCAGGACGGGAAAAAGACTGAAGCAGAACAGCAAGATTGCCTCTTTGGTCCTGATGAGGTTTCTAAAAATGAGTCCGGTCATTATCTCGTCTCCTTTCCGAAGAGCTGGTTGAGCTGTTGCTTCTTGTTGATGCTTTGTACGCCACAGGTGATGGTGAGTTCCGACAACACGTTATTAAGCGAACCCTTGCTGGTATTTACTGACAGGATTCTCCCGTCATCGGAAGCACTAATGACTTCCGGATGCATTTTGGCGAAGTCCTCATAGTCATCAATCGGCCTCATCAGAGTGATGACTATGATATCCTGATTCTGTCCGCTGATTTCCTGTTTGAGAGTACCGGCTTCAAGGAACAGATATCGTCCGCAAATCTCCTCAAGTTCAGCAAGCTGATGACTGGAAATCAAGATTGAAGTGTTGCGATTGTTGGCCCATTTTTTAAGTACACTAATTAAAGCCTGCATGCCATCTGGATCAAGACCGATAAAAGGTTCATCAAGAATCATGAATTCAGGTTCATCCACCATGCATATTGCCAATGCGAGCCGCTGCTTCATGCCAAATGAGAAGTCCTTAGGCTTTCTGTTACGTTTGTTCCAGAGATCGACCAGCTGTAGTGTGGGCTTTATATTTGACACGTATTTGGATTTACCATGCAGTTTTAAATAGAACCGAAGATTATCCTCGGCACTGAGATAGGGGTAAAAGACCGCTCCGATCATGATGCCAAACGGTTCCAGCAGATTATCAGTGGAGAAAATATCCTGCCCACCATATTTAACGATCCCCTCAGTAGGCTTCTGTGATTTCGCGATCATCTTCATCAGAGTGGTTTTCCCTGCGCCGTTCTTACCGACCAGTCCTACGATTTCACCCTTGCCTACGGAGAAGTTCACGTCCTTCAGTGAAAAACTATCGTTGCCTTTGTATCGTTTGCTGAGATTAATGACCTCAAGCATGGTCACCTCCTTGCCTTCATAAGTGCGTGAGTTAGGTATTGTACGGAAAAGTTCAATAGCAATACGAAGATTGGCTGAGAACAAAAACCCTCTTAAACAGCTCATTCATTTTTTCATTTTTGCGCCTTCCGTTATGGATTTCTTGTTGTTCCCGGTGTCTCCGTGAATTAAGAGCCACACTACGAGTTGGAGGCTCGGCGAAAACGGCAAAAAAACGACTTAATGCACATATGTGTATCGAAAAGACTGAGCTCTGCACAAGTGTGCATCACTGTTTTAAATCGCTCTGGCAAAGACGATTCATTACTTACTTTATGTGTGTAGCAAGTGACGTTCTCAAAATCTGAGGAGCTATGATGAAAAAGATAATAACGATTGTTGTCTCATGTGTTGCGGCAATGATGATGCCGTCAGCGGCAATGGCATCGCCTATCCAGCTTTGTGAAGAGGAACAATCGATCTCAGCCGTGAATGGTCCCCATCTTATGAATTGGGATAGCTGGGCAAAATGGTTTAAGCAGCATTGGTCATGACGGGTATTTCAATATGAATGAACCAATTGCCGTTTTCTAGGTGCGTCCGCATGACACCGCCAAGACGTTCGACGGCTTTGCGATTTGAGTTAAGGCCTAGGCCATGCTCAACGCCAGCTAGCGGCTGATAGAGTTCGTTGCCCTTCAATGAGGTCGTGTTGGTTTGCGTCAATGAGATTTTCCTATCCGACAAAGCGACCAGGAGAGAAAAACTGTCCACACCGGGAATCGTGTGTCTCACGATATTCGCATACAGTTCACGAATGCAATCCGTCACCAACTGTGCGGTGTCTCTGGTCAAGCTGCTGCAGGTACCTTTGACCGCCGCTTCTCCCTGATAGCCGATTCTTGATATCGCTTGCTGCTCATCGGTCACCAGAGAGTATATCGCTGATACCATGTCTGCATCATCAGGATTGAACGGCATACCATCATCGGCATTCTGGAATGCCTCATCGTGCTCGCCAACTTTTAGCAGATCCACAACATGATGCATGTTGTTTAGAGCTGATTGCGATTCCCTATAGACCTGGACCATTGCCTCCCTTGGCTTTTGAGCTAGCTCAGGATTGTCTTTCCACTGCCATGACAGGATGGCTATCGACGATAGCTCACGGGTGATCGAATCATGGATCTGCTTGGACAGCTCTTGATTCATGGTGAGTTGCTTGACTTTGTTTTTCATTTGTTCTTCGTTGAACAGTAATTGCTGCTGCCTTCTCGCGTTGTCTTTCTGTCGCAGAACAATCCCGATTGATATGGCGGTACAATATAAACCACCAATGATGGCGCCATTAGCAAAAGCGTCTGTTCCGTCTCTCTTCAAAGTGGACAATATTTCGCAAACAGAGACACATATTGCAATAATAAATGGCCGAAGACCGGGGTAAATATATGCCAGGTATCCTATTGAAAAGAAGGGTACAAGCATAGATGCAGACACGTGGATGGGTATGATATCGACAATGCAGTAGGTCAGTATTTGCAGCAAGCAAGAGGGCAGCGGGAAAGGGACCAGACAGATACTGAATACGAGCTGTGCTGCTATCACTACATATGAAAGGCCATCATGCGGATGACGGACCAATGCTTCCAGCACGACGACAAGGCAGGAAAACGCGGATACGACCGCGGTGCCGCTACGCTCATGAAACCTCTTACAGACTGTGCCACTGATCTGATTGATCCGGTTTCGCAATGGCATGATGCGACCTTTCAACAGGTAATTACCCTTTCATACTGTTATAATACTATTATACCCGATGTAATATTCTTAGTATTCTTACAGTATTGGCAAGTACGAATTGAGAGGTGCAACGATGTCCCAAACAGTTGAAGTCGGGGTTCTGGACAACGATCATATGTCGCTTGAACGTATCGTTTCGGTGCTTCCTAAGCTTTTACCTGGTCTCATTGTTCTATGGAGTACCACTAGTGCTGATGAAGCGATTAGGAAAGTCCTTGATCCTCAATGGCGACCGGCATTGTTGATAACTGACGTGGAGCTTGATGGCACCACCGCCATGCATGTCTGTCGAACAATACGAAAAGACGATGATTCGATTCCCGTGCTTGCCATGAGTTCCTTTAGCCCTAAAAAATATGCGGCGCAGTTGGCTCAGTCGGGGGCGCAAGGCTTCATGGTTAAAGGTAACATGAACCAAATGGCAGCCGCCTTACGCAGCATAGCTATGGGACGAACATTCTCACCGCTGCCCGATGTATCGTTTCCTAGCCCAAGTCGGGCGTATCAGCAAGAACAGAAACAGCATGAGACGGATACGATCGACCACCTTAGCGATACCGAAATTCAAGTTCTTCAATACACGGCTGAAGGCTACTCCACCGACGAAATCGCCAAGTCGCTGAACATCAGTACAGCTACTGTTCGCTCCCATACCAGGAACATTCGAGAAAAATTGGGAGCAAAAACCTTAAGCCACGCTGTAGCAATATGGCTGATGCGAGACACTGATATAAGTCAAGGTGCCGATGCATAGTCGATTGCGGCGGTACAGAGACTCGGACCGGTGTCATGTTCAAGTCGAGCGATGGAGTTGAGAAGGGTGTCTGGATGTACCAGATCAGGCACGAAAACCGCTATTAGACCGCCTCAATCCAGCAAAAAGCACATACCAATATCATTGCGATACATGACGTTATACGTATGTAAGTGCAGCTTATTACGTTACGCAACATGTATGTAAGTCACATCGTTTATGGGGGAGTCGGGACATCACCGTTTCAGTCCGGCGAGGCCGTCAGGAAGCAAGTGTCTCCGGAGACTTGCTATGCTTGCTGTTCCCAGAAACCACCACTAAAAGTCTCAACTCATTATCTTTTCCCTCAAGAAAGTTGTATAATTTAAGTGTTCTATAGGAAAGCTAAATAGAACACTTAAACAAGGGAGTATACGATGAGGAACATTATTAAAAAAACGTTAGCCCTAGTGACGGGAATTGTTTTGGCTTTCAGTGGTTTTACTGCCACAGCGAATGCTCAGACGATTAATGAAGAAGCTCAGATACAATCCGGATCCCTGATAGTTCTCCCATATGCGGTTTACCAAGTTGCGTTCTAGTAGACCGCATAAGATGAAATGAGGTATTGATCATGATTAATCAAGTACTCATGCAATGCGCAACCGGCTGCATCTTGGTTGCAAGCGTCTTGGCTTTTAGTAATGTATCCCCTAAAAGACGAGACACAAACAAGGGAGCCTCATTAGCGGGTGCTTTCTTTGCTTTTCTCGGCGCCCCTATTGATTCTTCTCAGCCAGATAATTGAGTTCAGGGATAGCGGCCACACTGTGTATCCAGTACACCCGAACCTTATGGAAGAAACTCAACTGTGATTACAGAGACCATGAGACAATGGTCAACGGTTACAAGGATGAAATCTTTCCTGTCCGATTTCGCAGAGCAGCATGAGCCACCGGTATATCTCACCGGTCATTTGCGCTACGCCAAAGCACCTCTGAAACAAGTAAAGCCTAAGAACGAATTCGCGACTACGCTAATTGGACGCATATGCAGGTTCATGAACACACTCCCGAAGTCGGCAAACCAGATTCTCGTCGGTCTCATCGCTGACCTAACGATATATCTGCTAAAGAGTCTAGCTCATCGAAGCGCTACTAGCCGATTGTTCAGCACTGTCTCGACATGCGCCGAACGAGCATGGCAGCAGGTCATCGGTGTGTCTTTGTTCATGACATTCTCCGGATTGCTCAATACCATGACTCACACGATGAAGATCGTGGCGCCCGGCGAAGATTTTCATACAGCTGGAATCGATGTTATTTTTGTTTATTTGGCGCCGGCTTTGATTGTTGCTCTTTCCGGTGTGGTTGCCGGATTATTGATATCGGCGAGAGACCGACAACTCGATTTTGCATTGATTGATATTTCGGGAGCTGATTCATGGCAGCTACGCGCTATTAGCTGTTTGGACGGGTTCTTGATGATGGTCACCGCGGTGTTTCTTTCCTTCGTTGTTGTTCTGATATCCACATTAGCGACAAGTTGTGCTCTGCTGAAGACGGTCGGAGTCTTTTCGTTTTCCATACAGATAAGGTATTGGATTGTCGTTTTTACCGTAGCCGCTTTGATAGGCGCCGTCTCGACAGGCATTCAAGGTTTCAAGGTCAATCGCGATCACTCCGTTGAGCTAATCGCAGCTGCTGTCGGTGAATGATGGTCATTGGTTCAATGAGGCAGGGTGGAACTGCTGAGTAAGCGAGTATGTCATAAAGCTCAATGAAGCGATTGTATTGGGCCTAGTAAGGCCTCGCTGGAAGTCATCCGGCGCAGTAGTTTTTGGGTTCCTTCAGCGCGGTCCTGAATGTGGCCCAGCTGCAGCTGATCGCTAATATTTCGGACAATGTTCGTAATGGGTCCAGTGATCGGCGATTCAAAGCCGTTTGTGTAGCTGCTGCTTTTTATTCGCATGGCTTTTATTGTCCTCGATGTCTTCATTGTGATGACTGTTTCGGCATGCTGCACCTTTGTCTGCTTGCGCTATGAATACGGCTTTCCATTCATATTTTATTCCTGAAGAGCTGCAGCCAGAGGATTCTGGATTAATTGTTATGCCTTACACGCCGCTGGATGGGTGTTGATTTTGTTTCCGCCGTTTTACGAAGACCGGAAGCGATGATCGAGTGTTGACATAAGTGTGTCGCATGGATCTGTATGTAATCGTAAGGAGGCGTTTCTAGTGGGTGCGCATGGATATCCGCCGGAGCATGCCAGTGACGTGAGGCCCGCACAAGGAGTGACGCAGATGAGCGAACACGCGTGATGTTCGCTTCCAGGACGCTTCGCACATAGGTCGTGAGCGCAAACGCGGGGCGTGATTCGGCGGTTCTTTCCCGTATACTGGAGGTTGGAACATCTCCAAGGAAACGAGGCATCATGACAACGATTCTGGTTACCGGTGGAGCCGGCTACATCGGCACGCACACCGACATTGAACTGATGAACAAAGGCTATGACGTCGTAACGGTGGACAACTACGGCAACTCCTCGCCCGAGGCGTTGGACAGGGTCGAGCAGATCACCGGCAGGAAGGTAGTGCGCTATGACGGTGATGTGCGCGACGAGGCGCTGATGGACCGCATCTTCACCGAGAACAAGATTGACTGGGTCATCCACTTCGCCGGACTCAAGGCGGTGGGCGAGTCCGTCGCCAAACCGATAGAGTATTACGACAACAATCTGTACAGTACTTTGGTGCTGCTCAAGGCGATGCGTAAGCATGACGTCAGAAAGATCATCTTCTCCTCGTCCGCGACCGTCTATGGCGACCCACAGTCCCTTCCCCTGACGGAGGAGAGCCCCACGGGCGGCACCACCAACCCGTACGGCACGTCGAAGCTGTTCCAGGAGCAGATCCTGCGCGACGTGTATGTTTCCGACGATTCCTGGACCATCGTCCTGCTGCGGTACTTCAACCCTGTCGGCGCACATGAGTCCGGGCTTCTGGGTGAGGACCCGAAGGGCATCCCCGCCAACCTCACTCCATACATCGCCAAGGTCGCGCTCGGCGAACTCAAGGAGGTGCAGGTGTATGGCGACGACTACGACACCCCGGACGGCACCGGTGTGCGCGACTACCTCCATGTGGTCGATCTCGCCAAGGGCCATGCCGCGGTCATCGACCATGTAAAATCGACCGGCGTATACACCTACAACCTCGGCACCGGTCATGGGTACTCCGTGCTTGAGGTCATCAAGGCCTACGAAAAGGCCGCCGGGCATACGATTCCCTACGTCATCAAGCCCCGCCGTCCCGGCGACGTGGCGGCCTGCTATGCGGACTGCTCCAAGGCCGCCCGTGAACTTGGTTGGAAGGCCGAGCTTGGCATCGACGAGATGGCGCAGTCCTCGCTCAACTGGCAGACCAAGAACCCGAATGGCTTTCGTAAGGACTGATTTCGGAGAATATCAGGATAAATCGATTTTTTTGATTTCGTACTGAATGCGTGCAGCCGCTTCGCTGCCTGTAGAAACGATCGGGAACGGTGGGGCTGCCAATGTTCCCGATCGTTTGTCGTCTGTTTTAGGGAGTCGATCTTTGCCTTGCGTACTGGCCGACTCTTCTTTTGCGCGTTATGCATGCTGTTCAACAATGTGATTGCTGGGGATTGGCATTAGGCCTTGCCGGATAATAGACTTAAAGTACACATGGACGAAAGCACGGCGCCTGCTTTGTTGGGTTGGGAGCAGCTTTCGTCATAGCGATGGGCAGTGCGTCAGATACGAAGGGAAGGCCGTGATGGCTGAGGATGACGAGATTCGGCAGAACGACGACAACGAAGGCGAAGACGCCGATCGGCAGGAGTCGAGTCGCTCTGATGGCGAACGACGGAATGATGTGAGCCAAGAAGCTGACGGCAAGCATGATGGCGGAAGGAACGGAGGCCGTGATGGTCACAGCGATCACGCCGTCTCAGGTAAGGACGATGCTCAAGGTTCGAAGGCCCCGGATGTGTCAGTGCCGTATGAGTTCAACATCGATGACCTTTTCCCCTCCGGTGTGCCGGATGACCTGCCTGATTCCACGGATCCCGAGGGGCTTGACGGTTCGAACGGCACTACGGATGGTTCGAATGCCCATGGTGCGGAGCTTGGTGAAGGCTGGGATGCCGAGTCGCATGGGTTGTCTGACGGAGCCGCCCAGGACTCCGGCGAGGGCGCAATCGGAGCCGACGATGACCTCGAGCGGTTCGAACGCGAATTTGGAGGCACGCCGGGCGACGACTTTGATGATGAACTCGCCGGGTTGCTTGGAAACAAGGCCAAGACGGCCATACTCATCACCCGTCTGGTCTCGGCCGATCTTTTGGCGGCCTTCTGCCACTTGGCCGACATCTCAGCCGACTGCCTGGCCGATTCCAAAGGCGCCATCGCGGTGCTACGCAATCTGGACGGTGACGCTCCCGAAGCCGCGGCCAGGGACCTGACCACGGTAGTGCAGGACATGCCCGCAATTTTGTGCGTCAATCGTGCTGATAAACTCGAATCGACCTTGTATGTGGCCGGCAAGGCCACCGAGCAGAAGTTCCCGCCGCCAATCCTGTTCGAGTTCGCTCCGGCGTTCGTCGAAGATCTGGAACTGGGGGTCTGCGATGTGCGCGAACTCAGGATCAAAGGTGAGACCGTGGTTGATTCGGCGGATCTGGACCGCAGGAAAGCTATGAAGATCATCGCCGGTCATATCAAGTTCCGCAAGGGAAGGCCGAACATCGAATAGCTTTCCGAACGTATCCCTGGCCATTCGTACGTCCGTTCCGACGATGACAGGGTCTGCGCCGGAACGGACGTGTAGTGGAGAAGGTGTCATATGTTGACGTTGCTTCCTGCGGTGGATGTGCGTGGCGGCAAAGCGGTCATGCGCCAAGGTGCTTCGGGTATGGATTGTGCAAGCCCTGTGCAGATCGTGCGCGCATACGTGGACGAGGGGGCCACTTGGATTCATCTGGTTGATTTGGATGCGGCTTTCGGTACAGGTGACAATCGTTCGTTGCTGAGCGCAATCATCCGTGGGCTGCATGGAAGGGTCTCAATAGAGCTGTCCGGTGGCGTGCACGACGAGGAAAGCCTCGCCGCCGCGATCGGTGCTGGTGTCCAACGGGTCAATATCAGCACTGCGGCGCTCGCCGACATGCCTTGGGTTGTGCAGGCGTTGCATCGGCATGGTGGGAGTCTGGCCGTGTGCCTCGATGTGCGGGGACGTACTCTGTCGGCTCGTGGCGGCGCGTATGAGGGCGGTGATGTGTTTGACGCTCTGGACAAGCTGGATGATGCTGGGTGTTCGCGTTATATCGTCACCGATGTGGCGCACGACGGTATGATGAACGGTCCCAACATGGCTCTGCTGCGCGGCGTGGCTTCGCACACCACGGCCCATGTCACGGCTTCCGGTGGTATCGCCGGTCTCGAAGACCTGCGCACGCTCAAAGAGCTTAGCGAAGGCGAATGTCCGAATCTCGACGCCGTGATTGTGGGCAAGGCTCTGTACGCGGGTGCCTTTACATTGGCTCAGGCGCTGAAAGCGGTGCGGTGAGCGGCCATTAGTTGAGACCGGGTTTCGCTTCACCTTAATGTAATACTCGTGTGGAATAATCAAAAGCATGGATAAACAACAGGAATTCGCCCTGCGGACGGTTGAAGAGCGGGATATTCGATTCATTCGCCTATGGTTCACCGATGTGCTGGGGACGTTGAAGTCCGTGGCCATCGCGCCTGCAGAGCTGGAGGACGCCTTCAACGAAGGTCTTGGCTTCGATGGGTCTGCGATTGAAGGCATGACAAGGGTTTCGGAAGACGATATGATTGTCCGCCCTGATCCCTCCACCTTCCAACTGCTGCCGTGGCGAGGGGAGAGCCAGGGCACGGCGCGCATGTTCTGCGACGTGCTTACCCCTGACGGCGAGCCGAGTCTGGGCGATCCACGGCGTGTGCTAAAGAAGGAGCTGGCGAAGGCCAAGGAAAAAGGCTTCACGTTTTATGTGCATCCTGAAATCGAGTTCTACCTGTTCAAACAGCAGGAGGACTGGAGCCAGCCACCGGTTCCCATCGACCAGGGCACTTATTTCGACCACGTTCCGCGTAGTTCAGGCATGGATTTCCGCCGTGCTGCCGTGAACATGCTCGAGCAGATGGGCATTTCCGTGGAATACTCCCACCACGAGGTCGGGCCGGGGCAGAACGAGATCGACCTGCGGTACGCCGACGCTTTGGTGAGTGCTGACAACATCATGACCTTCCGCACGGTGGTCAAGGAGATATCGCTGGAGCGTGGCATCCACGCCAGCTTCATGCCCAAACCGTTGACCGATCAGCCGGGTAGCGGCATGCACACCCATCTGAGTCTGTTTGAGGGCGATGCGAATGCCTTCTATGAGCCCGGCCAGGAATTCAACATGTCGCTTGTGGCGCGTCAGTTCGCTGCGGGCGTTCTCTATCACGCCGCTGAAATCAGCGCCATCACCAATCAGTATGTCAATTCGTACAAGCGTCTATGGGGTGGTGCCGAGGCGCCGAGCTACGTGTGCTGGGGGCATAACAACCGGTCGGCGCTGCTGCGTATCCCGCAGTACAAGCCCGGCAAGGAGAATTCGGCGCGTATGGAGTACCGGGCACTCGATCCGGTGACCAACCCGTACCTCGCGTTCTCGGTACTGCTGGCGGCCGGGCTTGATGGTATCGAACAGCAGATGACCCTTGGAGACCCCACCTCGGACGACGTGTGGGGTCTCACCGATGAGGAGCGCAAGGCCATGGGCATCGAACCATTGCCGGCGTCTCTTGAGGAGGCCATCAAGGTCATGGAGAAGTCCGATTTTGTGGCTAATGTGGTCGGGGAGCATGTCTTCGAGTATTTCCTGCGCAACAAACGCAAGGAATGGTCGGATTACAGCCATCAGGTCACCGCATACGAGCTCAGCCGTTTCCTGCCTACACTGTAGACGGCAGTGTTCAGATTCGATTAGGTATAGGTTTTCTCCAAACCGAACGGTCTGTTGCACGAAAGGTCTGCGTATGCCTCTCGGGGAGAGGACGCGTGCGGACTGAATTTATCCGACTCAAGTGGTTCTGAGACGGTATGTAGGGATATGTTCGGCTTGGTTCCTGCTTTGTGCGGGTAGCTTGCGGTTCTTTGACGAGGCCGGATTTGAGATTTGCGTGGCAGGGTTCGCTCTGTTTGGTGAGCTTTGTATTGCAGCTGGATTGAAGTTGCATGGCACGGCTCGCCCTGTTGGATTGGAATCAAGTGGCACGGCCCTCTCTGTTGGATTTGTTCTGCGGAATCTGCTCGGTGAATGTTGGACAATCGTGTCCGTTCAACTGAACTCGCTAGGTTCAAATGAACCTTTCCCGGCTCGCGCCCGATGTCGTGGTTCCGTACGGTTTCATCGCCTCGACCTTGCATGGGGTGCAACGGGGCGACACAATTGCTATTTCCTCGGATCGCCGAACCAATTGGCATAAATCAGGGCAAAATTGCGGTTCCCATAGGCGGAGCATGAATCGCCTTCGCCGAAGCCTGCCCTAAGCGCCGCATCATTCGGCTGATAAGGGGTGTAGTTATACAGCAACGCGGTAGCGGAGTTGGAGATGTAGACCTGTGTGCCCCCGCAGGCCGCATTCGGGTTGAACTGCACATAATTGAGGTCGTTCGGATGATAGCGGTACTGGTCGTTGTGCTTTTGATAATACTTGAAGCGTTTCGCCGCGCCGAACACCTGTCGGAAGAAGCCGGCGTATTTCGGGTCGCACTTGGCGTCGTCCGGGCAGCTTAACCCCATCGCCGCCTTGAACTGGAATTCCGTTCCTGGATTGGGAGAGACCAGGTGCTGCTCCTTTTGCAGCACGGTGATGAGTACTGCGGGGCTCACTCCACATGCCTGCGCGGATTTGTATATGATCGTTCCGGCGCTTTCCTTACCGCCGCTTTGGTACGCCTCGCACAGGTCGTCCGACGCGATGTTCTCGGTGTCGAAGGTGCGTGCCGCAAGACAGTCGGAAGATGCGCAGCTGCGCTTGGGGTTCGTGATGAAGGCATTGATTTCGGCCTCGTTCATCGCGTCGGCGTTGAAGAACTGCTCGTCGGAGATGATGTTTCCTGGGTTGAAATCATACTCCTGAGCCAGTTGTGCCTGACGCTGCTTGGCCTCCTTGACTTCGACATGCCATTGCACCACCCGTATCAAGCCCATCACTAAAGCCAGGACGCAGATCGTCGCCAGAATGCCCGCGAAAACCGAACCCACACGTTTGATGGGACCCGATCGATGCCAGTAGCGTTCCAAGGGGGCGAAATAGGAACCACGCTTGCCAGTTCGTTTGCCGGTGTTGGTTCGTTTCCCGTTGTTACGTCCAGATGCCATATATTCGATGATACTCCGCTTTGACTACGTCAGAGGTGAATGATGACGGTTGAGGGTGGAACTCATGCACATGGTGAAACTGATGCATATAAGCGTTGCTATTTGTGAGGGTTTGCGGCACTTTTCGTGGCGGTTTGGAGGCCGAGCCCTGTACGGATGTGGATGGTTCGGTGGCTGTTGCTGCGCTTTGTGACGGTTTGCGGCAGCTTCTGCAACCGATTCGCTTTGTGTGGATTGTGCTTGACACATGGTGCTGTGTCTCGACACTATTCTGCGGGGCAGCGTGGCGGCTAGACTGAAAGCAGTTTTCGAAGGGGGATGCCATGAATGCACAGGAAACCGAAGGAACGCGCCCGGGCGACGGCGCTCAAGGTGCAAAGGTCTGCGGTGCCGGTACACGTTCCGTTTCAGGTGCGAGCGGTGGCAGGCTGGTCGTGCTTACCGGTCCCACCGCCGTGGGCAAGGGAACCGTCGAGGCCGCACTGTGCAAAGCACATCCCGAGGTCTGGGTCTCGGTGTCGGCTACCACTCGTGGTCCGCGCCCCGGTGAGGTGGATGGTAAGAATTATTGGTTCATGAGTGAGGCCGAGTTCCTGGACAAGGAGCGCGCCGGCTGGTTCTTGGAGACGGCGACCGTCCACGGTATGGCGCACTACGGCACACCGCTGCAGCCTGTACTTGACCATTTGGCGAAGAACATCCCCACGATTTTGGAGATCGACCTGCAAGGCGCACGCCGGGTGCGTCAGCGTGCTGCGGAACTGGGGCTGGAGATGGTGTCGGTGTTCATCGCGCCACCGAGCTACGACGAGTTGGTGAAGCGGCTGGTCGGGCGTGGCACGGAGAATGAGGAGCAGCGCAGACGCAGGCTTGAGACCGCGAAGGTGGAACTCGCCGCAGAGTCCGAGTTCGACGTGACCATCGTCAACGACGAGGTGCCCCATGCTGCCGCCGAGCTGTGGGATGTCATCGCGAAGGAATACGGGCTGCTTGAGTGAGTTCGGGTTGCTGGAGTGAGTTCGACGTCGTACGGTCAAATTTTCATGCCAACGGTATTTCGGGTTTGGCTGTTTCTGAGATTACTGTGAATCATCTGTTCTGCTGACCTGTGTTGCTGAATTTGGCGGGCATGTCGAATCCGGCCACCTGCACATTGATGAGCCCGATTTCAGGTATGTGAAATCTGCAAAGGAGCCATAGGAGTACGGCTGCAAGGTGAGGTGTTGGGATTACTGCGTCACCTTGCAGGTATCGTTTGGGTGAGTCCTGGTCAATGTAGCAGGCTTGGACTTTTCACGCCAAACCGCTGAGCTTGTTGATGAGATCGGGGTCGCGGGTGGCACCCTTGTCGGCGGAGCGCGCGAAGGCGGCGTAGGCTTTGAGTGCCAGGGACACCTTGCGGTCGCGATGCGCCACGTAGCCGTCTCCCGCTTCGAGTTCACGCCTGCGCTGTTCGAACTGCTCGTCCGTCAGCTCCACATTGATGCTGCGTGCGGGGATATCGATGTCGATGATGTCGCCGTCACGAATCAGAGCGATTGGACCCTTGTTTGCTGCCTCTGGAGCCACGTGCCCGATTGACAGGCCGGAAGAACCGCCTGAATAGCGCCCATCGGTGATCAGCGCTACGTCCTTGCCGATGCCCTTGCCCTTCACGAATGATGTGGGATAGAGCATCTCCTGCATGCCCGGCCCGCCTTTGGGACCTTCGTAGCGAATCACCAGCGCCTCGCCCTTCTTGAGCTTGTCGCCGAGGATCACGTCCACCGCCTGTTCCTGGGATTCGACCACTCGCGCCGGTCCGTGGAACTTCCAGATGTTCTGCGGCACGCCCGCGGTTTTTACCACGCAGCCGTCGGGTGCCAGGTTGCCGCGCAGTATGGCGAGTCCGCCTTCCGTCACGGCTGGGTGCTCGATGTCGTGGATCGCGCCGTTCACGCGGTCGGTGTCTAGGTCGTTGGAAAGCGTTTCGTGGGTGAAAGGCTCCGGCGAGGTGATATGGCCGGGCGCCGCACGGTACAGTTCCTTGGCTTCAGGCAGACAGCTGCTGCGCATGATGTCCCAGTCGTTCAGTTTGGCCTGCAACGTGGGGTAATCCACGGAATGCACATCCTGATTGAGCTTGCCCGCGCGGTCGAGCTCGCCCAGAATGCCGCAGATGCCGCCGGCGCGGTGCACGTCGGGAATCTCCCAATCCCCCGATGGGCTGGCCTTGCAGATGCACGGCACAGTGTGGCTGATGCGCTCGATGTCGTCGAGCGTGAAGTCAACGTCAGCGCTCTGCGCCGCCGCAAGAATGTGCAAGACCGTGTTGGTGGAGCCGCCCATCGCCACGTCCATGGTCATGGCGTTCTCGAAGGCGTGCTTGGTGGCGATGCAACGTGGTAGCACGCTTTCGTCGTCTTCGTCGTAGTAGCGGTGTGCCAGTTGCACTGCCATCCTGCCTGCCCGCTCGAAGAGCTGCCTGCGGTATCCGTGCGAGGCTAGCGTCGTGCCATTGCCGGGAAGTGCGAGACCCAGAGCCTCGGTCAGGCAGTTCATCGAATTCGCCGTGAACATGCCGGCGCATGATCCGCAGGTGGGGCAGACCGTCTTTTCATAAGCGAGCAGATCCTCGTCGGAGACGTCATCGTCGGCGGAGGCGTACATGACGTCAATCAGATCCGTCGTCTGCGTGGTGCCGTCCGAAAGCGTGGTCTCGCCGGCCTCCATGGGGCCGCCGGACACGAATATGGTCGGGATGTTGAGCCGTAAAGCCGCCATGAGCATGCCGGGCGTTATCTTGTCGCAGTTGGAGATGCAGATCAGAGCGTCGGCGCAGTGCGCGTTGACCGAGTATTCGATGGCATCGGCGATGATGTCACGACTCGGGAGGGAATACAGCATGCCGGTGTGGCCCATGGCGATGCCGTCGTCCACGGCGATCGTGTTGAACTCACGGGGGATGCCGCCCGCCTCTTTCACCGCATTCGAAACCACACGCCCCACTTTGTTGAGGTGCACATGTCCAGGCACGAATTCGGAGAACGAGTTGGCGATGGCGACGATGGGCTTTCGACCAAGGTCGTCCCCGGCGACGCCGGCGGCGCGATAGAGTGCCCGGGCTCCGGCGAACATGCGGCCGGTCATGATGTTATGTGAGCGCATTTGCATGGTTACCAGTTAAGCGCCGGTTACGCCTATGGAGATGCGTGATGACCGCATGGTGGACGTCTGTGGTTCTGCCGGTGGAGAAGTATGATTGGGTGAATTGCAAAGGTTGCTGAACGTAATCCTGTGCGTTCATCTCGATTAGTTGAAAAGTGCGGCTGGGTGAATTACGAAGAACCGTGTTCTGCGGGTCACCTGCCTACCTGGTCCTTCTGTTGAGACTTGGCGGCCTGGCGTATGGGGTTTCGGGTTTTGGACGATATTCATAGGTTTCCGTTTGTTCAAGTGACTGGTCCGTGCTGGTTTCGATCGGCTTTGGTCGAATTTGATGGGGTTTATTTGACTCTCGTCGATTTGGTTGGCGGCGCTTGGTATTGGGCGGCTTTGATTTGCTGAGCTTGATGTTGGGCGGCTCTCGTTGACTTCGGTTGAGACATGGGTGGGGCTTGGTCGGCCATGCTCGGCTTTTCCGGACCACGAACCTTCTCTTAGCTGACGTACCTGTTACCGTCCGCCTTGGTTTTTGGTCTGTGTAGGAGCGGCCGGATGCTGCTTCGTGTATATCGTCCCGTGCCACTATAATGAAATCTTTAGAAAGTTCATCAATTCAAGTCAAACATATTGTGGGGGTTACTCATGGAATTCGGCACCGATCCTACGCCAACTGGACTTGCGGATCCGACAATCGATCAGCTTTTGGAGCACGTCGATTCCAATAAGTACTCGCTTTCGATTTTCGCGGCCAAGCGTGCGCGGCAGATTAACTCGTACTTTACTCAGCTCAACGAAGGCCTTCTGCAGAACGTCGGCCCGCTCGTTGAATACAAGAACCAGGAGAAGCCGCTTTCCATCGCCTTCCGTGAGATCGACAGCGGACTGCTGGAGGAGACGCTGGCTCAGGATGATTTGAGTGAGGGCAACTGATCGCTCTCATGCAAAGGTATGCAAGGCCCTGTCGCGTATGCGCCGGGGCTTTTTAGTAAGTCATATGTGATTGCGTTTCGTAATTGACGATATGGTTCGCCTGAGCTGCGCCAAACTGATGTTTTTGCCTTCATTTCGGTCGTAGTTTTTCGTCGTCTGGTCGTCAGGACGTATCCGTTGTTCTTTGTCTATTATTTGTCAATCATCCGGCCGTTAGATCGTATCTGTTGTTCGTTTGCCGGTCGTCTGATGCCGGGACGTGTCCATTGTTCGTTTGTCCGTTTGTTGGTCGTCGAGCTGTGTTCGTCGTTCCTTCACCCGCTGTCCATTGGACTGAGTTATTTGGTCATTACCTGATTCGATTGCTGCAGCTTGTGCCGTTCTGCGGCAGTTTTCGTTACATAGGAGTGCTATTGCTACATTTCCTGCCTCTTTTAGGGAACGGTGTTCAGGACGGACTTTGAGTTCATTGCCTTCCGATGGCCGCTTGGTGATCGCTGAATTCGATGGCATGGGGAAATTCGTCGATGAAGACATGACTGGCAGTCCGTAGCACCAAGGCGATTCGCCATGAAGAACGCGGCAGGGAGCGAGCATTGGAAAGCCATGACCCGAACGCGGATAGTTCTGCTTGATTTCGAGCGGGTCATGAGGCGTGTGCCTGTGGTTGAAGCCATACTGCGCGCTGGTGCGTTGCAAACCGGTCCAATGCGTAATCACGGTGGGAGGTGTCTGAATGGTTGGCGGGTTATGAGGACAGACTAATTGTCTCGGATTGTGTCGGTTGAATGAGGTGGCAGGAATTGCATCGCGTTCTTGCGGAATACTGGCGCTTCATTCGTGAATTTGGTGTCGTGCTTGGGTCGGCTGCCGTCCGATATCTGTTCGCTTTACAGTGCTGTCAGTGGTGTCCGTTGCAATTTTTGCCATTCTATGGGATGTTTTGTAAACAGTGTCGCCGTGTGTTGCTCTTTGTGTAGGATAATGGCACAAACTGAAACATCCGCTGAAGGCATGGTTTCCCTATAGGGCTTCACAGGGTTTTGTAGTGTTTCGCGGATCGTTGTGGATTCATTTGAATCGTTGCAGGGCTTTTGCGGATCGTTGTAGGGCTTTGCGAACCGTTGCGGGCCTTCGTGTGAACCATGGTGTTGTTGCATGAACTTGTTGTAAGGCCTTTATGGTGCGGGGGCAGTACAGTGAACCACCTGTCGGCATTGCGATAGAGGACTGCGAGTACGATTGCTACCTGTATGTATACACGTTCGTGCGCCTGTTCTGCGTGGCGCCGAGCATGGAAGAAAGAAGTGAATATGGCTGTTGAACGCCGTTTAATTTCCGCTGAATCTGTAACCGAAGGACATCCTGACAAAATCTGTGATCAGATTTCTGATGCGATTCTTGACGATATGATTCGTCAAGACCCTCATTCCCATGTGGCGGTGGAGACTTCGGCCGCCGTCGGGCAGTTTTTCGTTTTCGGTGAGGTAAACAGCAAAGGCTATTCTGACGTACAGTCCATCGTGCGTGACGTGGTGCGCAATATCGGCTACACCAGTTCGGAAGTAGGACTTGATGCCGATTCCTGTGGTGTGCTGGTTTCCATTACCGGTCAAAGCAGCGAAATCAATCAAGGTGTCGCGCGTCTGAGCGAGCAACAGGAGTCCGCCGCTTCACGTGAGGAACGTTATGAAGCTCAAGGTGCCGGCGATCAAGGAATCATGTTCGGCTATGCCTGCGACGAGACCGACGCTCTTATGCCGCTTCCCATTTATTTGGCACATCGGCTGGCCTTCCGATTGGCGCAGGTGCGCAAAAAGGGCATCGTCCCGAATCTTCGTCCGGACGGCAAGACGCAAGTGACGATCGAGTATGACGAAGACGACAGGCCGACGCGGGTCGATACGGTGCTCATCTCCACTCAACACGACCCGGATGCAACGCATGACTGGCTGGAACGGGAGTTGAGGGAGAAGGTTGTCGAACCGGTGTTGGACGAGGTGTGCGGTTCAGTCATCGAGCATGACGATTACCGTATGCTTGTCAACCCGACCGGTTCCTTCATTCTTGGAGGTCCTGCCGCTGATTCAGGACTCACAGGGCGCAAAATAATCGTGGACACCTATGGTGGCGCGGCTCATCATGGTGGCGGCGCCTTCTCCGGCAAGGATCCGAGCAAGGTGGATCGCAGCGCGACCTATGCGACACGTTGGGTGGCCAAGAACATCGTCGCCGCGGGTTTGGCGCACAAAGTCGAGATACAGGTGGCCTATGCGATAGGTGTAGCCGACCCGGTAAGCATCAACGTGAACACCTTCGGTACCGCCGCGGAGGGGGTCAGTGATGAGCGGATTCAGGCTGCGGTACGCAAGGTGTTCGATTTGAGACCTGCCGCCATTATCGACGAGCTCGATTTGCTGCGACCGATATATCTCAAAACTGCCACGTACGGCCATTTCGGCAGGAATGATCCTGACTTCACCTGGGAACGCACCGATAAGGTCGAGGATTTGAAATCGGCGATTGTGCAGGGGTGAAAGTCGTCCGTTCGCTGGTTCCGTGAGCTGTTCGTTTTTGTTCGTGTAGCAGACGTTCCCCCGGTGATTGGAGGACTGGCTGCTTCATGTCTGATAGAAGTGTTGTGCGTCAGAGCTTGCGGTCAATACGGGGACACGGTGTTTTCGCCGTGTCCCTTTTGTATCTTCTTCGAATCCTCCTGTAGTTGAAGATCCTTGATTTGTGTTGGTTTGTTTATATGTCAGCCCATCAGTCCGTTCGTTTGTTTATTCCTGCGTTCGTTCATTGGTCCGCTTGTCAGTCCGTCCGTTTCGTTCGTTCTGTTCGCTCGCCCATACGGTCATTCGTTGTTCATGTATTCCTCGGTTCGAGCATCGTCGGCTCGTCCCCTCGTACCCTCGTGTCGCCCCGATTTGGTTTGGCCCCAAGTTGGTTTCGCTCTTCTGGTTGCCGTTATGTTTCGTCGCGCCCTTGCCGGCACGTTCGTCGTTTCGTGGGCGGAAGATGCCTGTCCTATTGCCCTCTGGCTTTGTCGTCCCTGAGCTTGTGTACATGGTTTGAGCGGATATCGATCATTGGTTCGACGGTATCGCTTGTTAGTTTGCTTTCAACGCACCGATTGGTGGGATTGCGCCGCACTGGGTTGTCCGTGAGATTGTCCGTATGCATGTACATGCGCATGCATACGTACGATCCAGTGTCGGGTTTGTCCGATGGAATCGTCGCGCGAATCGAACGCAGCTGATTCATGAAGATGGGTGGATGACTTCGCGGGCTGCGAACCGTGTCTGAGTTAGGCAATAGAGTAGTGCTTACTGGAAATTGTGTTTTGACAGGAGGCGGAGTATGTCCACGATGACTGTGGCGGAAATGATAGGGCTGTTTCTCAAAGACAGCGGCAAGATAAACTTCACTGCGTTCGACGGATCGAGTTTCGGCCCGCAGGATGCTCCGATTCACATCATGGTTAATAATTCACGAGCGGTGTATTACATGGCCGACCATCCCAATGACCTTGGTCTTGCACGTGCCTATCTCCAGGGCGACATCAGCTCACCTGAGCTTATTCCAGGCGACCCCTACGAGGTCTTCAAGGCTTTGATGGGTCTCAAGTCGGATTTGAAGAAGCCAAGTCCAGCTGAAGCGGCCAAGGCGCTCGCATCCGTGTATTCCCACGGCATCCGTCATCCCGAGCCTCCTTCGATTGAAGGGCCCAGCCGCTGGAAGCGCCGTGCGGAAGGCCTTTTGCCTCATACCGAAAAAGGTGATTCGGCAACGGTGAGCTACCATTACGATCAGTCCAACGAGTTTTACCGTCTGTTCTTGGGGCCATCGATGACTTATACCTGCGGTGTCTTCACCGAAGACGATCCTTCGCTTGACGACGCTGAATGGCGCAAGCTCGACCTCGTGCTTGACAAGCTGAATCTGAAGCCGGGCGATCGCCTGCTTGACATTGGTTGCGGCTGGGGCTCCATGGAGATCCGTGCGGCTCAGCGCGGCATCAAGGTGCTCGGTGTCACGCTCGCCGGCGAACAGGTAAAGTGGGCTCAGGAATGGATCAAGCGTGAGGGTCTGGAAGACCTTGCTGAAGTTCGACAGATGGATTACCGTGAAGTTCCTGAGGGTGATTTCGACGGCATCTGCTCGCTCGGCATGATGGAACATGTTGGTTTCAAGAACTACCCACCGTACTTCAAGGAAATCTTCGACAAGCTCAAGCCCAATGGACGTCTGCTGAACCATCAGATTACGCGCGTCAACTCGATGGCGACCCACTATCCCGGTGAGTTCATCGACCGTTACATCTTCCCTGACGGCCAGTTGGCATCTCCGGGTGAGATTGAGACGGTGATTCAAGACACGGGCTTCGAGGTCGTTGATCAGGAGAACCTCCGCCAGCATTACGCGCTGACGCTGCATGGTTGGAACAAGAATTTGGTCGCCGGCTGGGATCGTGCCGTAGAGTTGATGGGCGAGCCCAAGGCGCGTCTGTGGGGTCTGTACATGGCCGCTTGCGCCGTCAATTTCGAACTGAACAACATTCAGATTCATCAGTTCCTGTGTGTTCGTCCGGATGACTCCAAGATGACCGATCACTACCCGCTGCGTCCGTGGTGGGTCAAGGATGCAACGGTCAAGTCCGAGAAATAAAGACGTATCCATCGCCGGGCTTTCCGGTGCATGATTGCTGCTCCCGCGTTCTGCGACATTCGTTGCTGCTGAGCGTGGGAGTTTCGTTTACCTGGGCTGGGCTCGGACGGATTGGTGGCATAGGGTGTCTGGAACCCGAATCACGGGTCTCTCATGTCTCTTCATTCCTTCAGGTCTCTTTAATCATCGCTATCCCTTTCTTTAATTCATTAATTCTTTAATTCGTTGATTTCTTAACCCTCTAATTCTTTGATTTCTTAACCCTCTAACCCTTTGATTTCTTAACCCTCTAACCCTTTGATTTCTTGATTTCTTAATCCCTTGACTTATTGACATATTAACTTATTGGCCTATTGGCCTATTGGCCCATTGGCCCATAAATCTCCTGCCACCTAGTCCCTTAGTCCCGTTCGCGATGCCTCGATACCGATGCCGTCCGACGAAATGAACGTCGTTTGCAAAAGGGTCTCCGCACTTGCGCTAGACTCAAGTGTTGAGAACATGTTGAAGTCGGATTCGAGCAGGGTGAAAGGTGGTGTAGCGATGGCGGATGGGTCCGGTCAGGAGGTGGAGCAGCCGGCATTCGAAGGTCTCGCCCCGCGCAAACGGCGCAAGCGCAAACCGCGGGAGCGCCATCCTGCCGCGTGGAATCCCGTCGTGCAGGTCGTGCTTGATATCCAGGCCACGCATTTGGGCCGACCGTTCGATTATCTTATCGAAGAGAAGGATTCCGATGCCGCTCGACCCGGGGTGATGGTGCGTGTGCGTTTTGGCAGGCAGCGCGTCAACGGCATCATCTGGGCACGTCGTAGTACCAGTGATACGCCGGAATCGGCGTTGCGCTTCATCGAGCGCGTGGTCACTCCTGAAGTCCTCGTCAGCGCCTCCATGCGGCGTGACATTACCGCCATTGCCGATGCATACGGTGGCACGCCTGCGAACATCCTTCGTCTGGCATTACCGCCTCGTGTGGCTCGTGTGGATCAGGAACAACGACTTGCCGTGCTGGGTTCGGGCGTGCTTTCCGAAGGTCGGGAGCCCTCGGGCCGGTTCGGTGGCCCTGATGATGTCACGCAGATTGACGACGGCGATGTAGGACTCGGCGTCGCGGGCCGCGATGGTTCTGACGCCGCTGACATACCTCAGGTTCCTTATGACACCGGGCTTGCAGGTGGCGTGACGAGACTTTTGCGTCGTCATATCGATGGCGTGATGCTGGGACGTGAGTTCAGCCGCATGCAGGGGCAGTACGACGAAGCTACGGCGTTGCGGGATGCGTTGTCGTCCAGTGGTTTCTCCTCGTTTGTCTTCGATTCATTGCCCGGCCCTGCCCAGTGGGCGCGGGAGTTGGCGTGGATGACGGTGCAGGCTTTGCAGACCGGCCGTGGTGCGGTGCTTGTTCTGCCTACGATGCGTGAGGTGAACGACATGATGCGTGCGTTGGGGCGATATGGATTGAAACCTTTCACGCGCACCAAGGCAACGCATGGCGGGTTTTCCGGAGACGTGGCGCCGTTGTGTGCGGTCATGGCTCCTGCTGAGCGCTATCGCTCCTATCTTGCCGCCGCGACCGGTCAGGTGCGTTGCGTGATCGGCACGCGTGCGGCCATGTACGCCCCATTGGAAGGTGAGGCGCTGTTCGCTCTTATGGAAGACAACGCATATCAATATGCGGATGGCATGATGCCTTATGCACGGGCTCGCGGCGTGCTGCGTCTGCGCGCCCGTGCGCATGGCGGGACGTTCGTGTCTCTGTCCAACGCGCGCAGTGTGTTGAGCCAGTGGGAGAGCCAAGCGGGCGCGCCCTGCGCGGAGATTCCTGGGGCGCACGCGGATGCCGCCCTTGCGGTGGGTGCGTTTCAGGGGAAAGTTGATGCCAAGCATTCGAGCCGCGAGTCCGAGGAGGGACGTGCGGGCGCGCCGCCGTCGCTTGAACGAGGGGATGAAGGCTCGCCGATTGGTTCCGGTGCCAAAAACGATGTGGATGATCCGGCTGTCGACAACGGGGTTGTGGAGATTGGCGTGACAGGTCCAAGCAAGGCAGTCCACCCATTGCAGGTTGCCGTTCGTGAGGCTGCGCCCTGGACTCGATGGTTCAACCGCGATGAGCTGACCCGTCTGGCTGACCCGACGATTGGCGCCAGAGTGCCGCATAGCGCCGTCCGTATCCTGTCTGAAGCGCTGGAACGTGGCCCCGTGCTGTTCTCCATACCACGAGATGGCGTTACGTCGGCGTTGAGCTGCGCCTATTGCCATCGTCAGGCGAGATGTCCTCGCTGCACTGGCCCGCTATTGCAGGATGAGGCGGGTAAGGCGCCACGTTGTGCTTGGTGCGGAGCCGTATGTGTGGATTGGACATGTCCGGCCTGCAGACATGACCGTCTGCGCGTCGTGCGGGTAGGTGCGGCCGGCACCGCCGAAGAGCTGCAACGGTTGTTCCATGGTGTGGACATGGTCATCTCCTCTCCGCATCAACCAGGTGGTGTTATTGAGGACATCGATGGCGTGGTGGGCATGTCGAAGGGCGATGCCCCTGCGAACCAAAGCGGAAGGCGCCCGCTGATCGTCATCGCCACGCCCGGTGCGGAGCCCAGATTCACCAACGGGTACCAGGCGGTGGCGATCCTCGACGCCTGGACCAGCCTCTATTCCCAAAGCCTAGATGCGCGGCCCGATGTGTTGACGTCCTGGATGCGTGCGGTGGCATTGTGCGCTCCGAGAGCCGAGGGGGGTCAGGCGCTGATCTTAGGGGAGACCGACCCCGTCATCGCCCGTTCGCTCCTGCTTTGGGATTCTCGGGTCTTGGCCTCCGACGAGCTTATGAGCCGGCGCGAGACCGGCCTTCCACCGGCTGTTACGGCCGCCGCCGTTTGGGGTCGGAGGGACGCCGTCGAACAGGCCCTACGGCGTATAGGTGCCGTACAAGGGGATATCGATACCGTCATATGCTCCACTGGCCCTCAACCAGCGGTTCTGGGGCCGGTGTCGATACCTCAGCCGCACACCATGGAGGCTTGGGAGCTGGATTCCACGCTCATCGATCGCGTGAAGGCCGTGGTGCGTGTACCACAGCGCATGCGTGCCGGTTTGGCTGGACGTCTGCACGACGCTTCTGCGCGTCATGTGGCAGGCCGCGAGACCGGTGAGCTACGTTTCCAAATCGATCCCAAAGATCTGGATTGAGCCCGGCATGTCTTATCGCATATCAGGTAACGTATCCGCCCGTATGTCTCTTGTTGCTTGCGTCCTTTTGCCTGCGTCGTTGCGCCTGCCGTTGTGTCTTTCGGAGCGTCTGTTCCTTTCTTGCTCCCGTGCGGGTCTGTCCACGGAACAGCCGGTACCCGTTAGGGTGTTCCTGTAAAGTGAAGGTAGAGGACGTCGACTGACGAGGAGGGTTGCGATGAAGGGTTGGCCGGGTGAACCGGAAATGGAGTACGACAAGGTGATGTCGGAGGGCAAGGCGAGTGATGCCGAGGGCCAGTCGGTCACGGATGTCCTGTTCGACTTCGGCAACGTGCTGGTGAAGTGGGATCCCCAGCCCGTCATGACTCCTCGATATTCGCAGGAACTCGTCGACGCGTTCCTTGATAACGACATCTCGGGGTTTTACGATGCGAGCGATGCCATGGATGCGGGCGGGACCGAAGCTGAAGTCATCGCCGATGTCCGGGCCAGATATGGTGAGCCTTGGGTGTCCATGCTGGAATATTACTTCGCCAATTTCGAGGATTCGCTCGTTGGTCCCATTCCCGGGGCGCGTGTGCTAGTCAATGACCTCAAGGCCGCCGGCATCGGGGTTTGGGGGCTTTCCAACTGGGCCGTCGAGTTGTTCGGCCCGGCGAAGAAACAGTATCCGATTCTGAGCTCGCTCGATGATTCGGTGGTGTCGGGTTACGTGAAACTCCGCAAGCCGCATACGGACATCTTCGAATATGCCGTGGAAAGGTTCGGTGTTGATCGCCGCCACTGCCTGTTCGTGGACGATAAAGCCATGAATGTGGTGGGTGCGAACCAAGCCGGCATTCGGGCGTTGCGCTTCTCCGACGCGGTCAAACTACGTGAGACTTTGGTCGGCATGGGTGTGCCGATTCCCGCCGTGCAACACTGAGTCACGTTGTGCGACAATGAATCTCGCCGTGCGCGTGACGTTTGGGGGTTGGTTGCATGGTTTGCAGTCCATGCATCGAGGCTTTTCATATAAGGTGGTGCATGATAGTCTGTATCGGGCTTTGAAAAGAGGTAATGATGCTCAGAGTGTTGTTTGCAGGTACTCCGGAGGCAGCTGTTCCTGCTTTGGAGACGTTGGCCGCTGATACAGAACACTTCGAGGTGGTGGCTGTCCTGACCCGGCCTGATGCGGTGCGCGGAAGAGGACGCAGGCTGAGCGCAAACCCGGTGAAACAGGCGGCCCGTTCCTTGGACATCCCGGTGTTGGAATGCGACCCAAGCGAGCCTTCCTTCCTCGATGAACTCAAGGCAACCGGTGCTCAGGCGGGAGCGATAGTCGCGTACGGGAAGATACTGCGTCAACCGGTGCTTGATGCACTGCCGATGGGCTGGTATAATCTTCATTTTTCGCTGCTTCCCCAGTGGCGTGGAGCGGCTCCGGTGCAGAGGGCCATATGGTCCGGCGATTCGCTGACGGGTGCCACTGTGTTTCGGCTGACTGCGGGTATGGATACCGGTCCCATTCTGGCGCAAAGCACGTTGGAAATAGGGAAGCACGACACTTCCGGCGATGTGTTGCGACGGCTCTCCCAGGAGGGGGCGCGCCTGCTTGAGGCCGCGCTTCAAGCTATGGCGGATGGTCAGATAGCACTTCAGGAACAGCCTCAAGGCGCGTACGAGGTGGCGCGGAAAATCACTTCAAAGGACGCTCGAATACGTTTTGACGTTCCCGCGTTTGCGGCGGACCGACAGATTCGCGCCTGCACGCCGGATCCCGGTGCTTGGACTATGCTTCATCTTGGGTCAGACATTGGGACGACGAAGGGCAACGGCAGAGTCCACACCATTGCCGGCGCAAAAGCCGGTGCGGAGGTTCCGGAGGATTCTTCGCAGGCTTCCGTGGATGCCGCCCAGATGCTTCACGTACTGCGCGCGCATGTGGTCGAGGAGCCAGATACCACCGGTGGTTCAGGCGCCGTGCCGCAGACGCTCGAACCAGGAAAGCTGTTCGTGACGAAGAAGCATGTTTGGGTAGGTACTCTTTCCGCGCCGTTGGAATTGGATGAAGTCAAACTGCAGGGCAAAAAAGCGATGCCGGCGGCGGATTGGGCAAGAGGCGCCCACCTGGGTGATGGCGCATACCTGGAATGATGCTATCCCCATGTCGTCGCTGCGACGTCATCGCATCGTCTTCGTAGAAATAGGGCGGAACCGAATACAAAGGCGTATCGTCGTCCAAAGACAGACGGTTGAGGTGTGCCTGCCGATGGAGAGTGGTCGCCACCAAGACAGACTGACTGGAAACCTGTGACTATGATGTCCGTCAGGAATTGTCACCCAGGGGCATTCGTCCGGGAACTACCTCCGGAAACTTCCGTTGTTCCCCCCCAATGGTCTGGTGTCTCTTCCCGAAAACGACTGCCCTAGGATGGTGGTCGCGCTTCCAGGCGGTTTTCAGGGGTGTTTTTTGTTTTTTGGGCAGGTACCTGGGGAGAAGGTGGCTTAGCGGCATCGGCCGCCTGAGAAACAGTGGATTAGGAATGATTCGAAGGGACGAAGGGAAGACGTTGGAAATACGGTTCCAGCTCATTGATGATCAGTCCGTTGGATGCCACGATATCGTTTTCGCCACGCCAGTGTATCGTGTCGTCGAACCACTGGGTCACTTTGCCCTGGGCTTGACGGACGACCACGGTCCCCGCCGAGACCGCCGGAATGTCCCATTGATGCAGATGCGGTTCGAAGTAGGCGTCGTATGTGCCATCCGCGACTTTGCACAAATCCAGTGACACTGGTCCTATGCGCTTTATGTCGGCCGGCTTCTCAGCGATGAGTCCAAGCAGCGCGAAGGCGCGAGCGGACTCTTCAGGGACGTGGGACATGCCGAAACCTACTACCGACCCCTCCAGGGAGCTGAGTGCGGATGGCATGATTCTTTCCTGCTTGTCACCCACCGGTGTTCGACGTATGCGGATGGCTCCCTCGCCTTCCGCGGCCAAATAGGTCATCCCCAAAGCCGGAGCATGCACCACTCCTAAGATGGGGTGGGCGTGGGTGGCGGTGACGAATTCGAAAAGCGAAACGGTTATGGTCCATTCAGGCATGTTGCGAGCGAAATTGATCACGCCGTCAATGTTACCCACACACCAATAGCGGTCACCTGGTTGGCCCTCTTCGGGTCTGTCTCGCCACATGCCTTGGTACGGCTCAAGATACGTAAGGCGGTTCTCGATGAAATCCACGAGTTTTTTATCGATTATCGACTCCAATCGCACCCGCGTATCGGGTATGGATGAGAGATTGAGATCGTGAGGATTCGTTTGCGTTTGGAACGCGTGCTTACCGGCATCCTGTACGATGCGCCCGACTTCCAACGCTATATCTCTTAAACTCATACTGACCTTCCATAATTTGGAGTCCGAAGCAACACTGCTTACCAATGTACATTATACTCAGTGCGCCCTGCCGTGGCACAAAAAAAGTCCCTGATCTCTCGGTGAGACCAGAGACTTAAAACCAAGGATTTACGATCACTTGGAAGTAACGGCCTTCTTCAGCAGGGAGCCGGCGGAAATGCGCACGCCGTAGGATGCTGGGATCTTGATGGTCTCGCCGGTACGCGGGTTGCGGCCGGTACGTGCGGCGCGCTTTACGCGTTCGGCGGAGAAAAGACCGGTGAGCTTCAGACCTTCGCCGGACTTCATGGCTTCGACGAAAACATCCTGGAAGGCGTTGACGGCGGCTTCCGCCTGTGCCTTGGTGAGGTTGGACTTCTGGGCGATCTTCGAAACGAGATCAGACTTGTTGTATGCCATGGATATGATCCTTTGCTAATAGCGGTTCCTGCTATTTTGCAGGCACCTCGATCACTACTCATTTTAGCGCAACATATCTCAAATCTCCGCCTTTTATAAGGGTTTTGCAGTACTTTTTGCCTAAAAAACCTCGAATTTCGGAAAATTACAACAAATCGTGCTTGGTTAACCGTTTCATGGCGAAGGCTCCGATGGGAATGCGCAGCCAGTAAAAAGCCACGCGGTATACCAAAGTGGCGGAAAGCGCCACGGCCGCGGGCACTCCAATGGAAGTGAAGGCAAATGTCAGAGCAGCTTCCACCGCGCCCAAGCCTCCTGGTGTGGGCACCGCGGATCCGAGCGTATTGGCGAGTATGAAGACGAAGATGACCTCCACTGGGTTGCTGCTGTAGCCGAAGGCCATGAGCGCACACCAAAAGCCCAGTCCGGTTGCGATGTTGAGGATCAGCGCGCCGGCGACTCCCCAAGTCAGCTTTATGGGTTGGCTCAACACATCGAGAAGCTGATTGATATAGGACTTGACGATGGGTAGGTATTTGTCGATTAACAGGCGGCGCAGCGGAGGAATAGCCATGGCGACGCTCGCTATCAGCACTATCGCTCCTATGACCACGATCAAAGTGTTGCCCGGCACCATCCCCGAGAACGTGTTGCGACCTGTGAAAAGACCTATTACCAGCAGAAGCAGCACGGTGGTAGACCCTTGGACAATCCACGTGGCGCTCATGATTGCAGTAGCCGCTGTGTTTTTGTATCCGTTTTTGCGCAGGAACTGAAGATTGACGAAGGCCGGGCCCACACCGGCCGGCATCGAGACTGCAGTGAAACCAGAAGCCGCTTGAGAGTAGAAGAGCGCTAAGGGACCGGGCCTGTGCTTTTTATCTGTGAGCGAACCCAGGGTGAGGGCGCATCCGGCCCAAGCCAACATCGAGAACGCAAGGCTCGCCAAGGCCCACCAGATATTCGCCGCACGCACGGCCGCTATGACCTCGTTCGGTTTCAGCTGGGTGAAGATGACCGCGACGGCTACGATCAGCAGCGTTATGGATAGGAATGATTTGAGATTGAAACGGGCGAGTGTGACCTGTTCCTCGCCCTGTCGCTCCTCTGGCGGTATCAGACCGGCCAGTTGTTCGCGCATCGTCGTGATGACCTGCTTGTTCCAGCCGGGAAGGTCGCGCGTCTCGCTGGGAACGACCACTTTCTGCACGAACGGTGCGAGCGCGGCCAAGGTCTTGGTTCCCCATACCCTTTGGGCGGTGACGATGGCCTGTTCGCGTCCAAGAAGAACGTACATCAGTACGAGGAGCTGCACCTTGTCCACTGCCACGTTCGTCGAAGAGCTGGCGCAGTCGCCGTTCTGCCATCCTGAGATGACCAGGCTTCCGTCAGCGAGCCGAGAGAGCGTCTGCGGCGTGATCCGTCTATGCGTGTAGCCATGGGCATTGGCGCGTTCCAGATATTCCATGAATTGTGCGGCGTCATCCGGCGTGATTGTCGAATAGTCATACGCGCGGGGTGGGTTGTCGGCATCGAACACCAGAACCGAGGATTCCTCGCTGTCCGCCACGCCATAGGAGTCAGGTGTCTTCAGCCCGCAGTTCTTCAGCCCCAGCAGCATTGCAAGATGGTGGTGGTTGGCGTCGCTGGCGGACTTGTCGAGGCGCACGGAAACGTCGTTGAAACGCAGTCCCTGCCATAGCTGATGCAGATATCCGGCGTTGTGCGGTTGTGCGTCGAGCACCGATATTGTGTAGGTTCTTCCGTCGTAGTCCATGGCATCGTAGATGCGGGAGTTTTCGATGAGGTCGTCGTCGAGTGTGGCCTGGAGAATTCCGGTCTCCTCGTTGCAGCCGTGCCGCCGGTGCAAACGGACGAGATCGAGCCCTATGCCCTTCATCAGGAGCACGATCTGCCTGCCCCATAGTCCGGTATTGCTCGTTCCCATGCCGAAACGCAGTAGCATGCCGATGATTCTGCCCGTCGAAAAGGAGACGATCACTCCGGGAACCGATTGCCAGGAAAGTACGATGCAGATGACGGCGACCGCGTAAAGCGTGTTCCAGCTCCACTTAACGCTAGGTCTTATCTTGCGTGGGCCGGCAACGGTGAGGAATGCACCCAGCCCTGCATAGATGTCGGGAATGACCACCGTCGATGTCAAGCCATTCGGCGGGGCGAGGGCAGCGCTCAGTGCCGGAATGCTCATGCGCGTAAGGAGCAGCGAGAAAATGAAGATCGCCCAATACCCGGCAAACAGCGCCACCACGCTGATTGCCGATTGCAGCCATTCGCGGCTTATCAGCAGGGTGATCAGAACGCCGATGACGATAATGAACGATGTCAGCTGCTGCAATACCGAAGACGGTACCACCATGAGCCATTCCAAGGCCGGAGCAGCGGTTCGGGCGTCGTGTTCCACCCCATTGGTCAGCCCACGCATATACACCGCGGCGAGGATGATGCCTGCGGATAGCAGCAAAGCCGCGACGGCGTGCAGCAGATCATTCGGATTGTGCGTGCGTTTGGGCGGAACGTCGTCTATGTCCATGGTGTCATCGGTGCCGGCGGACGACGTTCCCCATCTTGCGACGGTGTTTCTGCTGGTATGTCCCTGTGGAATCGGGACCGTCTGCATGCCGTCCTGTTCCGGGTCCGGTGGGATGATGGGCGATTCTGAGCTGTCGGTCATTGCTGCGGTAATCCAAGGTCGTTGTGTTCGGTTTCATCCTGCGGTGCCTCGAAGTCCACCAAACGGCGGGCCAGACCGGTATAGCTCCGAGGTGTGAGGGATTTGAGGCGTTCCGAGGTGGCCTCGTCGAAATCCAACGAGTCAATGAAAGCCTCGACGTCGGACTTTCCGATTTGCCTGCCGCGCATGAGTTCCTTGACCTTCTCGTACGGGCGTTCCATTCCCGGCCTTCCCTGAAGCTCCTGTGCCCTCATGGCCGTTTGAATGGGTTCGCCGAGCACTTCCCAGTTGCGTTCCAGCTCCGAGTTCATCACGGTTTGGTCCGGATGGATCGAATGCAGGCCGCCGTCAAGATTGTCGAGCGCCAACAGCGAGTAGCCCAGTGCCGCGCCGATATTGCGTTGTGTGGTCGAGTCCGTCAGGTCGCGCTGCCAGCGGCTTTCCACCAGGGTCGATGCAAGGGTGTCGAGGAGCGAGCATGAGAGTTCGAAGTTGGCTTCCGCGTTTTCGAAACGGATGGGGTTGATCTTGTGGGGCATCGTCGACGAGCCTGTGGCGCCTTTGACGGGTACCTGTACGAATACTCCACGCGAAATGTACATCCAAGCGTCAACGGCCAGGTTGTGGCAGACACGGTTGAAATGGCTGATCGACCCGTAGAGTTCGGCTTGCCAATCGTGGCTCTCGATTTGGGTGGTCAGTGGATTGAACGTCAGTCCCATCCTGTGCTCGATGAATTCACGGGATACGGCGATCCAATCGACGTCGGGGCAGGCCACGGTATGCGCCCCGAAAGTGCCGGTCGCCCCGTTGATCTTTCCTAGGTATTCCTGCTGTTCGATATGCCGAATCTGCCGGCGAAGGCGGTGCACGAAGACCGCTAGTTCCTTGCCGAGCGTCGTCGGCGTGGCTGGCTGTCCGTGAGTCAGCGCCAGTAGAGGCATGTCACGGCAATCCCGTGCCTTGCGTGCCAGGAAGTCGGTCATGCGGCGTGCGGCGGGGAGCCATACCTGTTCGACGGCCTTTTTGATGCAACGTGCGGTGGCGCAGTTGTTGATGTCTTCGGAGGTGCATGCGAAATGCACCAGTGTCTTGAGTCTGGGCAGTTGGGTCTGCGCACCGAGGGTGCCGGTGGATGCGTCCAGGAAATCATCGATGTAATATTCCACCGCTTTCACGTCATGATGGGTCTTCGCCTCGTAAGCCGCATGTCGTGCTATGCCATCCTGAGCGAAGCCGTCCACGATGGAGCGCAGATAATCCTGCTCCTGAGGGCTCAGCGGCTTCACGCCGGGCACCACTGGTCGGTTCGAGTTCTCCGGGAAGCCGTTGGCAAGCAGAATCATCCACTCGACCTCCACCGCTATGCGCTCCCTGTTAAGCGCCGCCTCACTGAGGTATTCCACCAAAGGAAGCGTCTGCTTGCGGTAGCGTCCATCAAGGGACGTCAAGGGAATTGCAGGGGTGATTTCGGTCAGTCTCATAGTCCCTAGACTACCGCCAGCCGTAAACGTGGTTTACCAAGGTTTGGCATCGGTATCGCCGGCCTTGGGACGCGGCTGATTCGGCTTGTCGTTCTGGCTCGTCGCCCCCTGGTTCGCTTTGAGAACACGCTCCACCTCCTGCCGCTGTTCCTCCGTCAGGCCTTGGTGGCGTGCGCTCTCATCGTTCATTCCATTACGCGCCTGTTGCTTCGTCCCGCCACCGTTGGCATTGTTCGTTTGCCGGCGCTTGTTCTCAGCGAGCTTACGGCGCGTGGCGGCTGCAAGGTGCTGCGTGACGTCCACGTTTTCGTCGATTCTGGTCGATAACGATCGGGCGAGTATGGGTCTGAAGCGACGTGCCTCATCGTATTGAGCCTGTGTCTGTTGGGCCTCGTTGAGAACGTTGTTCAGATCCGCGTCTGGTCTTTTCGCCTCAGCGATACCGAGTTCCAATCTTTGTGTAGCCTGATTGTAGGTGTCGATGGCTGCAATGTTCACGCAGGCGCATGCAGCGGCCAGGAGGGCCAACACGGCGATGACAGCGAGTACGATTCGTACACAGAGCGCAGCCCGTGGAGCCTTCCCCGTAGGGGAGGGGCTGGTTGATGGCGTCTGGTGGGCGTTGTTCGCATCGACTTTCATATCAGTCTCCTTGACGTTGCAATCCACGCGCCTAGTTCGAAGCACAGCAAAACGGCCGTCACGATCGCCATCGGCCAGACGATGGGGTTGAGGCGTTCATGGCGTTTGTAGGTGTCATTGATGTGCCACTGACGCGACCGTCGCACCGCATCGCCTTTGTCCAGGCGTGAATCAGGGCCCGTGAACACCGTTTTGCCACTGAGCTCATCTGCGATGCTTTCCAGGGACTTCTTGTCCATCACCGATATGCCGGGCTGCCCGGTCGTGGGGTCGTTGACCCAGTGTTCGGATTCGTTCCCCTTTCCGCTGCCGTCTTGAGAATCCGTGGGGTCTTTTGGCTGGGAGGTGATTTCCGGGATCTTTCCGCCTTGGCTCGACCCGACGCCGACAACGAAGGCCGCGTCGATATACTGACGCAGCGATGAGAAGGACCGGCGTGCCTTCGGTGAGGTCTGCTCGCCGTCAGTGATGATGTACAACACGATGGTGTCGTGGGCCCTTCTGGTCCTGATGGACTTGAGGTGTACCAGAAGCTGGTCGATGGGCGCATCGAGCGATGACCCCGCTGAAAGAGCGGTGGCCTCAGGCTCTAGGTGCGCCGCCCAGTCCCGAACAGCCTGCGTGTCGGGTGTGAGAGGAACGTCAACGCTGGCTGACGCCCCGAAGCGCAAGGCCGAAAAACTGGCGTCAGGATAGAGCCCGGTCAAATCGTCGATGGCGGCATGTGCGGCATCGATTCTGCGCACGCTGTCCTGTGTGCCGTACCGGGCGTCCTTGACTGCCATCGACCCTGTCACGTCCGTGGCAACGACTACATCGGTGGCGTTCACCGCTCTTGTTCGTGTGGGCTGCTGCACGCTCGGGGTGAGGGTCATCATCGCAATCATGAGGCAGATCAGCGTGCGACGCACACAGCCCCAGAGTGTCTGGTCGCTCGCAGCGCCGTGGCCGTCACGTTCAGCTTGTTTTGTTCGCACATAGACGAACACGCATGCCACTGCCGCCAGTATCATCAACACGGCCAGAACTCCGCCGACCGGCCACCCCAGGGTCGGGGTGAATTCCATTTGCGGCAGGCCGGCGGCGGATCGAGCGGGGATCTGGGTCGTGCTTTGCATTGAGTCACCCATCATCGTTTCAGCTTCCATGTCATAGATATCCAGATGCAGACCGCCAACGCCAACGCCAGTGTCCACCAGCCGGGTGTGTCGAGCATCGAGGCCTTTCGTGCCTGATCTTGGCTCCGGGCCTTATGCTTTTCGATGCTTTCGACTATTGCGTCGATGGCTTGGGGGCCTGTGCCGGCGCTTGAGAACGTGCCTCCATGCGATTCGATCTGGCGCTTCATGTCGAGTGTGGTCTTGTCGTTTTTGGATGTCTGCGCCCCTGAATATAGTCCGTCGACGCCAATCTTGGCTTTGCTAGTCAGATCCAGGGCCTCCTTGAGCGTGTAGGTCGACTTGCCCGAAACGTTGTCCGTTGCCAAGACGATGGATTTAGGGCGTTGCTCCGTGGGTCCACCGGACTCTGACGAACCACGTCCGTTAGATCCGTAGGTGAATCCTGGCAGCATGGCGGCGCAGCTGACCAGCCCGTCGCCAATGAGCGAGGTCATGTCCTTGCGGTTCTGCGTTCCTTCGATGAGATCCGAAAAATCCTGTGAGGTCTTCGCGTCCATCTTGTCAATTTTGTCCTGGTCGGACACCTTGCCGAGCACGTCGGAGGCGTATTTTATTTGAGACGAGGCCATGTCGTAGTCGTCGGTCAGCGGGAAAAGCGTCCGTGACGTCGAGTTGAAGATGCTCAGTCCGATGCGTTCGCCTTTGAACTGAGCCACCAGCCGTTGGTAGGTTTCCAGGACGGCGTGGTCATAGGCGAGCATGGATGGGGAGACATCGAGGCATAGGACGATGTCACGGCTTCCGGCGCGTTCCTCGTCTGATCCCACTTGCGAGGGTCGTGCAGCCAGTGAAACCGACAGGATGAGCGCCGCCGCCAGCGCGACAGCGGCGACGCGGTTGTACCATCGCCATTGCCGGAGCATTCCCGAGGTGTACTCGGTGTTGAAATCCTGTTCCAAATCGAACACCGGTGCCTGGGCGGAGCCGCGTCTTGCGCGTCCGGACAGAAAGAACGAAACCGCCGCGGCGGCCAGCGCCGCGATCAGACCAATGGCCAGGAGCCACGGCCAGTGCCAAGCGAATGCATTCATCATGTCAGCGCCACCTATCCACAAGGTCACTCACCCATTCACCGGCCTGCTCCACGCTGGTTTCTTCCGTATATGCCCGGGTATGGTCCGCGAATTGTGGCGGGTAAAGGGCGTTTATCGTGGCTTTGAGCAAGCCCATGCCGTGACTGGCATCCTGTGTGTGCGGTTCACGCGCGATGTCAAGCAACGTCCTTGAACCCAGGTCACGGCCAGTCGTGCTGGAGGCGAAATCACGTGCCACCTTGGCCAATGCGTCCATGGCTTCTTCGTAATCTGTCTCGTGTTGGGCATTGGCATCGACGATTGCGCTGATGCGCTGGTGCCATGCCCGTCTGTCATTGTCGCCTGTGTGAGCCCCGCGCGACCTGCGGCGCTGCGGCGTTCGCTTCGGAAGCGACAGCACGATGACCGCCGTCACCAATGCCGCACAGACCAGGAATAGGGCCGCCGTCGCGGCGATGAGCCACGAAGGGGTCTGTATCAGGCCGTTGGGCGTAGGTGCCGGTTCGTTGGCAAGTGCGAATGCACGCGTGAGCGTCCGCGTTGGTATTTGATTCACCGACTTGTGCCTCCCGTCTTACTAAGAAGGCTCGGTCCGTTCGCTCGGCTGTATTTCAGCGAAGCGGAGACCATTGATACGAAATTGTCGAACATGGCGATGCTGCCGGAGGCCCGTAGGGTGGATGCACCCAGGCCGCGAAGCTCCTTGTCGAATTGTGCCGCCACGTATTCGCGGTGTGTCCTCACTTCGTCGGCGGCTTTTGCGTCCTTCATGAATGCCGGAATTCTGCGTCCCGAATAGGCATCCGTCACCGTGGTTCCGGGAGTGGGCGCCGGAGCAAATGGATTGAGTGTCGCGATGTCGATGATGGTCAGATGGTGGTTGACGCCGATGGCCCGTAATCGATCGATGTGTCGTTCCTCGAGGGAGGTCTCATCGGTGGCGATGACGACCATGGAGCCATCGTCCGTATGGGCGTTGGCGTAGGCGATCAACGCGTCAAGATTGCCTTCAGCGTTCGGCATGCGTTCCAGCCCCTTGTCCAGTGCACGTTCGAATTGCGCAAGTCCGCCCTTGGTTGGAATGCGTGTTATCGCGCGGTTATTTGCCAGAACCAGTGAGATGGTGTCATGGCGGCGGCAGCTGAGGGCCGCGAACATGCTCAATGCGTTTGCCCCCACTTCCCAAGCCCGTTCGCCCGAAGGGCAGGCTCCGTTCATCTGTATGCCCACGTCAAGCATGAGCCAGATACGCGAGGTCACCAGCCGTTCCCGATCGGTGATCATCGGCCGTCCGGTTCTGGCGCTGAGCTTCCAGTCGATGAGCCTCGCCTCGTCTTCCTCGGTGTAGTCTCGGGTCGATATGGGGTCGGCGCCGCCGTCCCCACGGCTGGAAGGGTGTTCCCCCTCAAGTGCGCCTAATGCGCGCCGCACGGTGGGCAGGTTCAGCGTGGTCGCAAGGGTCTCTATTTTCCTGCGCACCGCAATCGATTGGTCGGACAAAGACGAGCCCATCGGGATCATCGGCGTCGGGAGGTTTCCCTGTTCTAATCGTTTGCGCGTTGACGGGTTCAACGTCAGTTTCGAAGGCATGCCATTTGTCTTTCCGTTCTTTCGTCCTGCCGTCTTCGTGAAGCCCGTGCTCATGGCACCGGCACCGTTTCCACGATGGTGTTGATGATATCATCGGTGCTGGTGCCGTCGGCCTGCGCCTCGAAGGTGAGCATGATTCTGTGACGCAGCACGTCGTGCGCACACGCCTTGAGGTCCTCGGGAATGACATAGTCCCGACCACTCAACAAGGCCTTGGCCTGGCCCATGCGCACCAGTGCGATCGAAGCTCTGGGGCTTGCGCCCAGACGGACCAGGGAGGCGAGCCCTGGTATCGGTCTGGTCCCCATGCCCCGTGAGGTTGCGGCCAGATCAACGGCATAGCCCATGATCGAGTCCGAAACATGCACGCGCTTGGCGGCGTCGCGCAGGAACAATACGTCTTGGTTGCTCAGGGCCTCCTGACCCATCTGGCTTGGCTCCAAGGAGTCGCTGCCACGTTGTGTGAGCATGCCGAGCATTCGCTGCTCTTCGTCGGCGCTTGGATACGTCATCACGGCCTTGATCATGAAACGGTCCATCTGCGCTTCAGGCAGAGTGTAGGTACCCTCTTCCTCAATCGGGTTCTGCGTGGCTATCACCATGAACGGCTTTGGCAGAGGTATGCGCTTGCCTCCTATGGTGGTGGCACCTTCCGCCATTGCCTCAAGCATGGCCGATTGCGTTTTGGCGTTGGAACGGTTGATTTCGTCCAGCAAGACGAAATTGGCGTGGATTGGTCCCAGCTCGGTGTGGAATCTCTGGTTGGCGAAGTCGAAGATCTGCGTTCCCACCAAATCAGAGGGCATGAGATCCGGCGTGCATTGCACACGTTTGAAGGAACCGGAAACCGAAGAGGCGAGAATCTGCGCCGCCGTCGTTTTTGCCAACCCTGGTACCGATTCGATGAGTAGGTGCCCGCCGGCCGTCATGGTGGTGATGAGGGCTTCCCGCAGGCTTTCCTGACCCACCAGTGAGGTGGCGAAACGCGCCCTGAGACGGTCGGAAAGGGCCTTCGCACGACTGAGGTCCTGTGCGCTCAAGGCGCTCTGCGTGGTCTGGATGGGAGGTTGGACGTTGAGCTGTCCGGAGTTCTGTCCGCCTGCTGCCTGTGGCTGGTGAGGTACTTGAGGTCGAGGTGGTAATAATGCCATATGATTTCACACCGCTTTGCTTGTAGCTTGTATTTTCAGTGGCTCTTTATCGTGATCGGTGAAATGCTTCACATGAGCACGGCGTTACTGGCGAACGAGCCTCGTTCACAACAGTATAGTAATCGGAGCGGAGATGCGCCGGTGCACTCTAGCTGCTATGAGGGAAGGCGTCAATTTTCTATGAGGGAAGGCGCCAATTTTCTATGAGGGAAGGCGCCAATCGACGCTCGAGGCACCCATGCTTTCGAGGGCGGCGTTGGCTCTTGAAAAGGGTCTTGAGCCAAAGAACCCGCGCGATGCCGAAAGCGGGCTGGGGTGTGGTGATTTGATGACGAAGGCGTTTGTGAGCAATGGTTCGAGGCTTTGTGCGTTCCGTCCCCAAAGAATCGCCACCAGCGGTTTGGCGTGTCCGTTCCCGTCGGTTCTCGCGTTCAGCGCCTTGATGGCCTCGTCCGTGATATGCTCCCACCCTTTGCCGTGGTGGCTGTTCGGTCGGCCCACCTGTACCGTGAGGCATCGGTTGAGCAGCATCACCCCTTGGGCGCACCAAGGGGTGAGGTCGCCGTTGCCGGGTATTGCCACCCCTAGATCGTGGTTCATCTCGACGTAGATGTTCTGCAGGCTTTTGGGGATGGGGTTGACATCAGGGGATACGCAGAAGCTCAGGCCCACGGGGTGGCCGGGGGTCGGGTAGGGATCCTGCCCGACGATGAGCACCTTGATGCTTTCAAAGGGGATGGTGAAGGCCCGTAGGATGTCGTGGTTCGCCGGCAGGTAGCGGCGTCCGGCCTGGAGTTCAGCTCTCAGGAAATCGCCCATGCGATGAATGTCCGGTTCCACAGATGACAACGCTTGCGCCCACCCCGGGTCCATGAGCTCCGAAATCGGTTTAATGTGCTTTTGTTCCATGCCTACACTTTATGTTCCAGTCTCTATGTTGTCCGAAGATCGGTCTGCTTCCGAGTCGTGGCAGCGGTCCGCCCGTATGTTTCACTTCTTCTCATCCCATGGCGCCGACGACGGCAGAAGAGACGTTCCCGAAGGCGTCGGTGCGTGCGTTCCCTGGTCGCAGGCCTTGATCCACGGCGGGAAAGATCGTTGATGTTGGCTGTGCTGGGCGGTATAATTTGGATTCGCAACATATTACGGTGGTTGGAAGGCAAGGACCTATGGCACGCGACGAAAAAAACACGTACGAGTCGTATAGCAAGGATGGATTCGACAATCCGCCGGAAGGTCCCGTCGGTGTTCATCAGGGCAAGACTTCCCTGTGGTCCCGTCTGCTTCCCTACATCGCCGTGGTCATCATCGCCGTTTTGGCGGGTCTCTTGGCTTGGGGCATGTATTCGGGCGAGTTGTATTCGATGAAGCTTCCTTGGTCGCAGTCGCGTGAGGCTTCGCAGGCCACTCGTACGGACGCGAAGAAATCCCGTTCCACCAGCGAGGAAGCCAAGCGCAAGCGTGAGGCGAAGAAGCGCGAACAGACCAAGAAGGACGATGCGGCCAGTAACGCGGCTGCGCCGCAGCCGGCGCCCGCTCCGGCACCGGCGCCAACTGCGAACAAGCAGACCGTCGTACGCATCGTCAACGGCACCAGAATCGCAGGTCATGCCGCGAGCAGGCAGTCCATATTGAACCAGTCGGGATATGCGAATGTTACCGTAGGCAATCTTTCCGGTCCTGCGCCTTCCACGTCCGTCGTCTGGTACCAGAACGAATCCGATAAGGTGACTGCGGATGATGTGGCGCAGGCGCTCGGCATACCGGTGGTGCAGCAGCAAAGCGGCATAGCCGCGCCTATCACCGTCGTTCTGCTGAACTGATCGGTCAGTGCGTGGGGCGTGAGTCGTTCTGCGGTCGCGGGTATCGTTTGACATTCGCATTAATATGGCGTTTTATATTTTTCTGTCTAGCTAGAATTGTATAAAATAAAAATTTGTGTCTTTTTGTATGATTTCGGGCGTGTTGAATCGCATAATTTACATAACCACCTTGTATACTCTTGCATAAGCTGTCGGAGCAGGAAACAGGAAGTCTGCTTTCCTTATCGTTTTCCGTCGCTTGACATGAGAGAGTGGTTTTATTATGGCTACAGGTACTGTGAAATTCTTCAATGCTGGCAAGGGTTATGGATTCATTAGCCCGGATGACGGTTCTGAGGATGTTTTCGTTCACTATTCCGTCATTCAGAGTGACGGTTTCAAGAAACTCGATGATGGTGACAAAGTTGAGTACGAATTCGAGCAGGGACAGAAGGGCCTTCAGGCCACTTCCGTGACCAAGCTCTGATTTCAAACGTTGACCCTTTCGGCGACGATTGTCGCTCACGGTCTTGCAATGTCCTCCCTCAGGGGAGGACATTGTTATTTTCCGACGTTTGGGTCGACAGGCGTTCCCGGTACGTGGCAGGCGGCCATGGCGTTCGCGTGGGTGGCGGTGTCCTGATGATTGGAGGGTCTTTTCGCCACGCCGAGTCGGGTGTTTATGGCCTGTGGTCGCGAATCGATGATATACTAGTGCTCGTTGTCAAGTAAGGGTGTTGATTCGCTCTGCATGTACAACACGGAGCTGTGCCTGAGCGGCCGATAGGGGCACCCTGCTAAGGTGTTAACTGCGTAAGCGGTTCGAGAGTTCGAATCTCTCCGGCTCCGCCAAAAGGACTTCTGGGAATTTCCTGGAAGTCCTTTCTATGTCGAAAACGGCGTGGTTTCGGTTTGTGGGCTATGCGTCAGAGGGCTGCGCAGGTTGGCTGGCTGCTTTTTTGATGTGTGTCGTTTGGTCGGGTCCCGCCTTGGATATGGTGGGGTGTGGGTCTGCTGCATTTTGTGCCACTTTATAGCTGATTCCCATGACCGCTGCATTTTGTGCCATTTAGTGGCACTTCGTGCAGGGCCTGTAGGCTTGGGTCTATCACTGTGCTTGTACGCGCTGCTCCCACTCCTTGCGCGTGATGACGCGCAGCACGCAGTCGTGGTGTTCGTCGATCTGTCTGAAGTAGTCGTCTTTCTTTCGACCCACTGGCCACAACCCGCAGTGCTCCATAACCTTCCCGGAGCCGATGTTTTCCACATAGTGCCCGCCCCACACGGCGTTGGCTCCCAGACCGTTTTCCCCGAAGGCGCGTTGCAGCATGGCTTCAAGAGCCTCGGTCATAAGCCCTTGTCCCCAGAACGGTCGGCCGATCCAATAGCCGAGCACCAAGTCGTGTTCGGAGTGGTCGAGCAAACGTCTCACGTCGTCTTCGTTCACGTTTTTCTTGAGTTCGTGGGCGTCGAGCATTTCACGTACGTATGAAGTGGCGTGGTCGTTCGGCCCCGTCTCCTTGAGTTCGATACTGCCTATGGGGTCGCCAGCCGCGATCCTGGTGGCTGGCGACCCGCCGTCTTGTCCGTTGCGGAGGGTGATGGCGTAGTTCTCCGGGCCGGTCAATACGTGGTTCAGGAGATCCAGGCTGTCGGCTTCGCTGGTATGGGGCATCCATCCGCAACGCGGCCCGATCTGCGGGTCGCTGGCGAAACGATACAGAGACCTCGCTTCGTTCGGATCATCGTGTTTCCAAGGTCGTAAGACAAGCCGTCGAGTTGCTATCTCCATGTACAGCATCATAGCAACATATCAGGAAGGAGACTAAGAGGTTTGGTAAGGCGTTTGGTCTTTCTGATCGGCCCGGTGCTTTGTCGTGGTGTACGGCAAAGCACCGGAAGGTTGCACCAGGGTTTTGCCCTACCTATTTCTGTTGTGCGGCTTTCTGCCTTTAGCTGCTTGTGGGAACTGCTTTTCGTCATGACTTCTCCTGTGGCGTGTAGCTGCGGCTATAGTGAAGAAGGAATGGGACGGATCGGCGTCCATGATGCCGTTGATGCTATAGGAGATGCAGAATGACGCGGATTTCAGGGTCTTCGATGGAGTACGATTCCTCGGCTTCCGCCTTTTTCACGATTGAGGATGTGTCTTCCGCCCCCGCCCATGATGCTTTTATCGAACGTAAGTCTGAGTTCATCGGTGAAGCCTGCCATGTCGATTCTTTGGGTGAGGCGGTTTCTTTCGTTGATGCCGTCCGTGAGGGGCACCCCAAGGCGCGGCATACGGCCTATGCGGCAATTGTTGGAGCTGCCTTGAATGCGGCCAATGAGCGCATGTGCGATGACGGCGAGCCTTCCGGAACCGCAGGTAAACCAATACTTGATGTTCTTCGTGCCAATGGGTTGACCGATTGCGTGGTCACGGTGACACGCTATTTCGGTGGCGTACTGTTGGGCTCGGGAGGTTTGATTCGCGCCTATTCGACGGCAGCATCGATGGCGTTGAAACGGGCCCGAACCGTTGAGATCGTACCTCGAAAGACATATCGGGTCACGCTTGAATACGCTTGGATCGGTAAGTTCGATCAAGTCCTGGCTGATTTCGATGGTGAGGTCCTGGACCGCGATTTCAATGCAAGGGTCACCATGACGGTTTCTGTGCCATCCCGTTGCGTCGGATCGTTTCTCGATAGTGTCAAAGATGCTTTCAGTGCCCGTGCATCGCTCATACCTGTGAGGTGAACCGTGGTGTCCAACTTTGATTCGGTGTGAAATCCGCGAGCGCGGGTTGTGGGTCCGCAACGGTGTTAGAAGCCCTTACCGTAAAGAAACGTCCGGATACAGGATCGTGCATGCGTATTTCGTCGTGGAGTCGGTTCAAGAGGTCGATCGGTATTCACATCTTCATATCGGTATCTGGGTGCAAGCGGCGGTTACAATGAGGATATGGATGGAAGCAAGATTGAAGGCAAAGACAACGAGCAGGATGCGCAAGACAGTGCGGCAGGAGTCCGTGATGGTTCCGCGGACGATCGCTCGGGTTCGGCCTCGGAGGCGTTGACCGACAGCTATGAACGGTTGCGACACTCGACTGATCCGGTCGAACTCAGTGAATTTGCTCGTCGCGAATTGCCGCCGAGGACGGATCAGGCCGCATTCTCTCGCGCCACCGCTTTGCTTGAAGCGGTGGCCGGCAACCCGCATACGCCTTTGGAAGATCGCATATACTTGGGCGAGAAGATGCCTTTCCCCAATATTCTCGTCAAACTTTCGGAAGATGATTCACCGCAGGTTCGTATCGCAGTCGCAGCGAACAAGTCTGATAAGAATTGGCTTGTCGGAAGGCTTACGAAAGATCGGGACGGCGACGTTCGCGAAGCCGCGTTGCATAATCCCCAAACCTCTTGGAAGATGAGGCTCGAAGGTGCACAAGATGTGCGTACGAGTGCCGAGACTCTTGATTTCCTTGCGCTTATGGGAGTCGAATCTTACCAGGATGCCCCCGCCATACTCACGTGTATGGTTCGTAGGGCGGTTGCAAGCAATCCGACGGCTTGCGAGCAGACATTGCACCGATTGAGTGCTGACCCATCGGCGGTGGTGGCGAACATCGCGAGGACCCGGCTCGGTGAGGACGGCTTGTCAGGTCGGCAGACTGCTCAGGGCGCTTGCTGAGTGGTGTCATGATGAGGGATTGCGTATGGGCTTTCGGCAACGTCTACTAAGCACGGATGAATGATTTCTTTTCTTGACGTGAGATGCATGTTGTCGTATGCGCGAGTCGGGTACGGCTTTCCCACTCCAGTGTCGCGGTTGGTCTAGATGACCTGTATAATTAATTGTTGTTGTGTTTCCTACGGGGTCCTTCAAAGCGCTTTCCCACTCGCACTCGAGGACTTTCAGGGAGCCCACGGAACATGAGGTCGAGGTTTCGTTTCTGCTACAGCGAGGCATCGACCCGGAACACAATATAAGGAAAAGGTACACTCGTGAAAACTTTCACACCGAAGCCAGCTGATCTGACTCACGACTGGTACATCATTGACGCCAGCGACGTCGTATTGGGCAGGCTTGCCACTACCGCGGCCATATTGCTTCGCGGTAAGAACAAGCCGACATTCGCACCCAATGCCGATTCCGGTGCCCATGTCATCGTCATCAATGCCGAGAAGATTGCCTTGACCGGCAACAAGCTCAGCAAGGTGCTTTATTCGCATTCAGGCCGTCCAGGTGGTCTGCGTGAGGATTCTTATGCCGATTTGCTTAAGAAGAACCCCCGCCGCATCATCGAGTCGGCGGTGAAGGGAATGCTTCCCAAGAACAAGCTCGCAGCCGTACAACTGCGTCGTCTGCACGTGTTTGCGGGCGCCGAGCATCCGCACACAGCCCAGAAGCCCCAGCCTGTGGAGATTGAAAAGATCTCCCAGCAGGTCAAGTGAACCGAGAGGAGAAATACATCATGGCTGAAAATACCGAAAACTCCGAAGTTCAAGAGACCGAGGCCGGCGAAGAGACGTTGACGAGCTATACTACGGAAACCAATGAAGGTGCCGGCACCGGCACCTCGCAGATTGCGCCGGGCTATGGCACCGGTCGTCGTAAAGAGGCTGTGGCGCGTGTGCGTCTCACCCCCGGCTCAGGCAACTGGAGCATCAACGGACGCACGCTTGAGGAGTTCTTCCCCTCACGCCTTCAGCAGCGCGAAGTCAATTCGCCCATCGTCCTGCTCAAGCTTGAGAACAAGTTCGACATCACCGTTCTGGTCGATGGTGGCGGTACCACGGGTCAGGCCGGAGCCATCCGTCTGGGCGTGGCCCGCGCCTTGAACGAAATCGACCGTGAGGCCAATCGTCCCGCACTGAAGAAGGCCGGATTCCTCACCCGCGACGCGCGTGTCGTGGAACGCAAGAAGGCTGGTCTGCACAAGGCACGTCGCGCTCCGCAGTTCTCGAAGCGTTGATTTTGTTTCGTGCGGCATCTGCCGTACGTTGATTCGTCGGTCCTGGAACCTTTGGTTTCGAGACCGACGTTTTGCGTTGTTATGTGCAATTTCGCAGTTGGTATCCTGTTCAAGGTGCCAATGCGGTCACTCAGAATTCGTTCATTGCTTTATGAAACCTGGATTCCGAGCCTTCGCGGACCGGCGGTGGTCGTTGTTAGCAGCAGTGGTCTGTAGTCAGGTGTGTGGCATACGCTGTGTCGTATCTGGGTCATATGACCGATTTGAACCGAGCTGGATCTGTGGTTGAGTCCGCAGTCTGCCGAATGAGAGCCATAGGGGGTTGTTATGACGCCGATGTCCGCATACGTCACCGATTTTCAGCATTCCGGGATGCCGGCGAAGGATCTGGATGAGACGATTGAATTCTACACCCAGAAGTTAGGCTTTGAGTTGGTTGGCATTTACCCCAATGGGCAGAACCGTTGTGCATTCCTTCGTTACGGCTGCCTCACGATAGAGACATGGGAAGGTGATTCGGTGGCCATGCGTGATGGCGCCATCAACCACTGGGCGTTGGATACCCCGGACATCGACGCGGCCTTCGAAAACGCGAAGGCCCTCGGGCTTGAGCTGAAGGATTCGCAGGTGCGGAGCATCCCCACGTTTTGGAATAACGGAATCCGTTATTCCAATGTGTATGGTCCCAATCGAGAGATTATCGAGTTCTGTCAGATTGTCTGAACGGTGGTGTTCTCGTGCTCCGACCTTGGAAGACGTGCGTGGTGACGGAGCGACCGGAGAATGTCATAGAGAAGTGTGACGGTGGCAATCCTCGCAAATACGGCTATGTTAGCGATAACATTTTCTTTTGGGGAAACTTGTTTTTGTTCGTATTTGTGATGAATTAGTTATATTAGACTGAGCTTATACACATATTCAGCAATGAAATGAACAAATCTGTGCGAATATGTTATAAAAGACTTTCCAAGGCTCACAAAACACAACATTTTGTTACCTTCGGCGTACCTCATTATATTGTCATATAAGTCACATTCGACGGGTATGTGCGGTGTCTGCACGAGATTGGTGATGTACGGACAAGTGCATGGATTCGAGTGGACGAAGTGTTGGTCAACTGATATCGAGGAGAATCATGGGGAGTACTTCTGCAAAGCATTCAGCTTCGACACGTAAGACTGCGTCAATGGAAGCTGCAAAGGGGCAACGTTCGGAAGAATTGGATGCTGGGCATGCGGCCACTGACGAGGTCGATGTCTTGGTGCAGCGCGCTTTGAAGGCGTTGGACGAGTTTGAGCGATTGGATCAGAAGCAGGTCGATCGCATCGTCGCTAAGGCGTCCGTCGCGGCGTTGAATAAGCATCTGGTGCTGGCGAAGATGGCGGTCGATGAGACCGGTCGAGGTTTGGTGGAGGACAAAGCCACCAAGAACATCTTCGCCTGCGAGCATGTGACGCATTATCTATCGGGGCAGAAAACTGTCGGCATTATCAGGGAGGATGACGTTCTCGGCATTGATGAGGTGGCCGAGCCGGTGGGCGTGGTTGCGGGCGTCACGCCCGTGACGAACCCCACGTCGACGGCGATATTCAAGTCGCTGATTGCCTTGAAGACCCGTTGTCCCATCGTATTCGGATTCCACCCGAGCGCTCAGCAATGTTCGGTGGAGGCAGCCCGCATAGTCCGTGATGCTGCAATTGCGGCGGGGGCTCCGGAAAACTGCATCCAATGGATCGAGCATCCTTCCATTGAAGCCACGAATGCCCTTATGAGGCATCCGAACGTGGCTACGATTCTTGCCACTGGCGGGCCAGGCATGGTTCAGGCCGCGTACTCGTCCGGTAAGCCTGCCCTAGGCGTCGGCGCCGGCAATGCCCCTGCTTATGTGGATTCCGACGTGGACGTGGCTCGTGTCGCCAATGATCTCGTGCTTTCGAAGCATTTTGATTACGGTATGATCTGCGCTACAGAGCAGGCCATAATCGCCCGCAGCGACGTTTATGACGAGCTCGCAGCGGAGCTTGGCCGGCGCAAGGCCTATTTCGTCGATTCCGAGGAAAAAGCCAAGCTTGAGCGGTATATGTTCGGCTGCACCGCCGGTTCTCATGGTCATCCCAAACTCAATTCCGTGGTACCCGGCAAATCTCCGCAATACATCGCTCACGAAGCCGGTTTTGAGATTCCGCAGGACGCCACGATTATCATCGCCGAGTGCAAGGAGGTCGGTGACGAAGAGCCTCTGACGCTGGAGAAGCTTTGCCCGGTCCATGCCATGCTCCGCGCCGACGACAAGGAGGAAGGGTTCCGCATGTGCGAGCAGATGCTCGAGTTCGGTGCCGGACACACCGCCGTGATCCATACCAACAACCAGGATCTGGTACGCGAATACGGCCTGAGGATGCATGCTTGCCGAATCATATGGAACCAGCCGTCATCGTTGGGAGGAATCGGAGACATCTATAACTCCATCGCGCCTTCGTTGACGCTGGGCTGTGGTTCATATGGAGGGAATTCCGTTTCAGGTAACGTACAGGCGGTCAATCTTATCAATGTAAAGCGTATTGCACGGAGGAACAACAACATGCAGTGGTTCAAGGTGCCGGCCAAGACTTATTTCGAACCCAATGCCATCCGTTACCTTCGCGACATGTACAACATCCAGCGCGTGGTCATCGTCTGTGACAAGATCATGGAGCAGCTTGGAATCATTGACAAGGTCATCGACCAGCTGCGTGCGCGACCTAATACCGTCACCTTCCGCATCATCGACTATGTCGAACCTGAGCCGAGCATTGATACCGTCGAACGCGGTGCGGCCATGATGCGTGAGGAATTCCAGCCCGACACCATCATCGCCATAGGAGGCGGGTCACCGATGGATGCAGCGAAGGTCATGTGGCTGCTGTACGAGCACCCGGAGATTTCCTTCGACGACGTGCGTGAGAAGTTCTTTGACATACGCAAGCGCGCCTTCCGCATTCCTCCGCTGGGCAAGAAGGCGAAGCTGGTGTGTGTTCCCACGTCTTCCGGTACAGGTTCTGAGGTGACGCCGTTCGCGGTCATCACAGATCACAAGACCGGTTATAAATACCCGATCACGGATTATGCGCTGACGCCGTCCGTTGCCATCGTCGACCCTGTTCTGGCCCGTACGCAGCCCAGGACCTTGGCTTGCAATACCGGCTTCGATGCCCTCACTCATTGTGTTGAATCGTACGTCTCTGTGTATGCGAACGATTTTACAGACGGGATGGCGCTCCACGCAGCCAAGCTCATCTGGGACAATCTTGACGTTTCTGTCAATGCCGAGCCGGGAGAGCGCAAGATCAAGGCGCAGGAGAAAATGCACAATGCCGCCACGATGGCGGGTATGGCTTTCGGATCGGCGTTCCTGGGCATGTGCCATGGCATGGCCCACACAATCGGTGCACTTTTCGACGTGGCTCACGGCAAGGTGAATTCCATCCTGCTTCCGTATGTCATCCGTTATAACGGTTCGATTCCGAGCGACCCGACCAGTTGGCCGAAATACGACCACTATGTAGCGCCTGAACGCTACCAGGAATTCGCGCGCGAGATAGGCGTCGAACCAGGTGCCACCCCCGAGGAGGGTGTGGAGAATCTTGCCTGTGCAATCGAAGATTATCGCGACGACAAATTGGGTATGGATTCCTGTTTCCAACAGTGCGGAGTCGATGAAAGCCGCTATTGGGAGCTGCTCGACCATATAGGCATGAGAGCTTATGAGGACCAGTGCACTCCGGCGAATCCGCGCGTCCCCATGATCGAGGATATGAAGGACATCGCGATCGCCGCCTACTATGGCATTTCACAGGAAGAAGGGCATCGTATGCGTACCGAGCGTGAAGGGGTGGAAGCGACGCAGGAGGCCTCCGATCGCTGAGGGGTCGATAACAGGCTCTCCATTACCGGCGGGGCGATATGGGAAATTCCCATGCCGCCCCGCTATGTTGCGAAGTGTGTCCTGGGCGGTTGAGTCGTGACAAGGATGGCGAAAACGGCGACACACCCGGGAAAAAAGTAGCCCCGGGGTGGTTTAATAGAACAGTTGCCTGTTTTAGGGCTCGCAAATTGTTATCCAAATAGCGAGTGCGACCGCAGTTATGTTTTCGGATAATGTCCGGAAAATGGCCGAAGTGTTGCACACTGATGTGGCTCGGCCTTGAGCTTTTGTTCAGGGTCGTGTACGCCGGTGTCCTTAAATGGGTTGGTAAATGATTAACGAATCGCAAGAAAGGGCGGACGGCAATGGCGGGACAAAAAATCCGCATCAGGCTTAAGTCCTATGACCACGAGGTCATTGACCAGTCGGCCAAGAAGATCGTCGACACGGTCACGAACGCGGGTGCCACAGTTGTGGGCCCGGTTCCTCTGCCTACCGAGAAGAACGTATTCGTCGTAATTCGTTCTCCTCATAAATACAAAGATTCTCGCGAGCACTTCGAGATGCGCACGCATAAGCGCCTCATTGACATCGTAGATCCCACTCCGAAAGCCGTGGATTCATTGATGCATATCGATTTGCCAGCAGATGTCAACATCGAGATCAAGCTGTAAGGAGGGGAGAAGCATGGCAAAACAGAAAGCAAATCGCACTGCGCTGCTGGGTCGTAAGCTCGGCATGTCGCAAGTCTGGGACGAGCAAGGCTTCTTCGTTCCCGTTACGCTGGTGGATGTGTCCACGAACGTGATTACAGCGGTCAAGTCTGAGGCGAGCGATGGATATTGCGCCGTCCAGCTCGGTTATGGCCAGATCGATCCGCGCAAGGTGACCCGTCCGATGGCCGGTCACTTCGCAAAAGCGGGTGTCACTCCGCGTCGTCACCTCGTAGAGGTCCGCACCGAGGACGCCGAAAGCTACAAGCCGGGTCAGGAACTAACGGCCGAGCTTTTCGCTGACGGATCCGAGGTCGATGTCACGGGAACCACGAAGGGCAAAGGGTTCGCAGGCACCATCAAGCGGTGGGGCTTCAAGTCCTATCGTCGTACTCACGGCTCTCATAAGAACGAGCGTCGTCCCGGTTCAGTGGGCGCATGCGCCACTCCGAGCCGTATTCTGAAGGGTAAGCGTATGGCTGGCCGCATGGGTCAGAACACCAAGACCGTGCAGAACCTCACTATCGTCTCCTCCGACGTGGAGAACGGCATCATTGCCATCAAGGGTGCCCTGCCTGGGCCCAAGGGTGGCATCGTCCTGCTTCGCAACGCCGTGAAGGGAGAGTGATCACATTGGCAAAAGTAACATTCAAGGTCACGGATGCCAAGGGCAAGTCCGCTGGCACAGTGGAAGCCCCTGCTGAGATCTTCGGTTTCAGCGATGAAGAGGTGCAGGCTCATATCCCGATGATTCATCAGGTGGCCACCGCACAGCTCGCCGCTGCTCGCCAAGGCACGCATGCCGTCAAGACTCGTGGTGAAGTCTCCGGTGGTGGCAAGAAGCCATGGAAGCAGAAGGGCACTGGTCGTGCTCGTCAAGGTTCCACTCGTGCCCCTCAGTGGGTGCATGGCGGCGTCGTTCACGGACCGGTTCCGCGCGACTACAGCCAGCGCACTCCTAAGAAGATGAAGGCCGGTGCCTTGCGCTACGTGCTTTCCAATCGTGCGAACGCAGGTCATGTCGCCGTGGTCGATTTCGGTGTCTCACAGGCGCCTTCAACCAAGGCTGCGGTGGCCGCCCTCGCCCCGGTTTGCGGCACTGCGTCCACCGTTGTGGTGCTCGGTCGCGACCAGAGCAACGAGTGGCTTTCCGTGCGTAACATTCCGTCGGTTCATGTGCTGTTCGCAGATCAGCTCAGCACGTACGATGCGGTCGTCGCCCAGTACGTCGTCTTCAGCAAGGAAGGCTTTGATGCCTTCGTCGCAGCTAAGACCGAACCCAAGGAGGCCTGAAAACATGGTTGCCATTCGTAAGCCGGCTCATGACGTCATCTTGAAGCCTGTCGTCTCTGAAAAGAGCTATGCAGGTTCGGATCGCGGGCAGTACACCTTTGTGGTGGCCCCTGATGCGAACAAGGTACAGATCAAGCAGGCGGTAGAGCAAATCTTCAAAGTGAAGGTGACGAACGTCAACACCCTCAACCGTTCGGGCAAGCGTCAGCGTACCCGTACCGGTTTCGGAAAGCGCGCCGATCAGAAGCGTGCAATCGTTACCGTAGCCGAGGGGCAGACCATCGACATCTTCGGTAACTGACGATTTAGCCGAGAAAGTCAAAGGAAGAACTACATTATGGCTATTCGCGCATATAAGCCGACGACTCCGGGTCGTCGTGGTGCGTCTGTTTCGGATTTCTCCGATCTTACGCGCTCCACTCCCGAGAAGTCGTTGGTACGCAAACTCAAGAAGACCGGTGGTCGCAACTCATACGGTCGCGTGACTTCACGTCACCGCGGTGGCGGTCACAAGCGCCAGTATCGTCTCATCGATTTCAAGCGTTGGGACAAGGACGGCGTACCTGCAAAGGTCGCTCAGATCGAGTACGACCCCAACCGTTCGGCCCGCATCGCGCTGCTGCATTATGCAGATGGCGAGAAGCGCTACATCATAGCGCCCGAGGGCGTGAAGCAGGGCGATGTCGTGGAGACCGGCGAGCAGGCTGATATCAAGCCGGGCAACAACCTTCCGCTTCGTAATATCCCGACCGGTACGATCGTGCATGCGATAGAGCTTCGTCCTTTGGGCGGTGCGAAAATCGCGCGTTCCGCCGGCGCAGGCGTACAGCTTGTGGCAAAGGACGGCGCTTTGGCGCAGCTGCGCATGCCCTCTGGCGAGATTCGCAACGTAGATGCTCGTTGCCGTGCCACTGTAGGCGAGGTCGGCAATTCCGATCACGCCAACATTGAGCTTGGCAAGGCTGGTCGCGCACGTTGGCTTGGCCGCAGGCCCATCACTCGTGGTGAGTCCATGAACGCGGTCGACCATCCGCATGGTGGTACCACTCGCGGTGGCAAGCCGCCTGTGTCTCCATGGGGCAAGGGCGAGGTCCGCACCCGCCATCCGAAGAAGGCTTCGAACAAGATGATTGTTCGGCGTCGTCCAAATGGTAAGAACCGTAAGTAGGAGTGTCGAAAAGATGACTCGTAGCATCAAGAAGGGCCCATTCGTCGACGCCCACTTACAGAAGAAAGTCGACGAGCAGATTGCGAAGGGCACGCACAACGTCATTAAGACGTGGTCGCGTCGCTCCATGGTCACACCTGATTTCATTGGTATGACCTTTGCTGTTCACGATGGCCGCAAGCATGTTCCGGTGTTCGTAACCGAATCCATGGTTGGTCATAAACTCGGCGAGTTCGCCCCCACGAAGACCTTCCGTGGTCACGTGCATGACGACAAAAAAGCAGCCCGCCACTAAAGGAAGAGATAGATTATGGAAGCTAAGGCAATTGCACGTCACGTACGCGTGACGCCTCGCAAGGCTCGCCGCATGGTCGACCTCATCCGAGGCAAGCATGTAACGGAAGCCGAGACCATTTTGAAATTCGCTCCGCAGGACGCATCGGATCCGGTGCTCAAGGTCTTGAAGAGCGCAACCGCGAACGCGCGAGTCAAGGCTGAACAAGCTGGCGAACCGTTCAAGGAGAACGATTTGGTGGTCAAAGAGACCTATGTGGATGAGGGCGTGACGCTCAAGCGTTTCCGTGCTCGTGCACAGGGTCGAGCCGGTCGCATCAACAAGCGCACCAGCCACATCACTGTCGTTGTCGCCAGCAAGGAAGGAGCCCGCTGATGGGTCAGAAGATCAATCCATTAGGCTACCGCCTGGGCATCACCGAGGACCATCGTTCCAAGTGGTTCTCCGACTCAGTCAAGCCCGGTGAGCGTTACAGTGACTTTGTGCTCGAGGATGACAAGATCCGCAAGGCCATGAACAAAGATCTCGAGCGTGCCGGTGTTTCGCGCATCAACATCGAGCGTACGCGCGACCGTGTGAACGTGGACATCCACACTGCCCGCCCGGGCATCATCATCGGCCGTCGTGGCGCTGAAGCTGAGCGCGTGCGTGCCAAACTTGAGAAGATCACAGGCAAGCAGGTTCGTCTTAATATCTTCGAGGTCAAGAACGCCGCCATTGACGCCCAGCTCGTCGCCCAAGGAATCGCCGAACAGCTCACCGCACGTGTTACGTTCCGTCGTGCCATGCGCAAAGCTCAGCAGGATGCGATGAGGGCAGGTGCCAAGGGCATTCGAATCAAGCTCTCCGGACGTCTTGGAGGCGCCGAGATGAGCCGTTCCGAGTTCTACCGTGAAGGTCGTGTACCACTGCAGACGCTTCGTGCGCTTATCGACTATGGCTTCTTCGAGGCCAAGACGACTTATGGCCGCATCGGTGTCAAGGTATGGATCTACAAGGGCGATATGACCGAGAAGCAGTTTGATGAGCAGCAGGCGCAGTCCAACAACGGCAATGCTCGTTCTCGTCGCAACTCGGATCGTCGTCCGCGGAGGAACGATCGTCAGGGAGCTCCCGCCAATGCGGGTGCGTCGACTTCGGCGGCTCCGGCAGCCAAGACTGCACCGGCAAACGATGCCGCGCAGCCTCAAGAAGTGAAGGAGTGAGCGGATATGCTTATCCCAAAGAGGACAAAATATCGTAAACAGCAGCGCCCCGCGCGTCGTGGGATGTCCAAGGGCGGCAACGAGATTTCGTTCGGTGATTTCGGTATTCAGGCTTTGGCTCCTGCCTATGTCACCAACCGTCAGATCGAGGCCGCACGTATCGCCATGACCCGTTACATCAAGCGTGGCGGTCGCGTGTGGATCACGATCTTCCCGGACCGTCCGTTGACCAAGCATGCCTTGGGAAGCCGAATGGGTTCCGGTAAGGGTACGCCTGAGTTCTGGATCGCCAATGTGCATCCTGGTCGTGTGATGTTCGAGATCGGTGGCGTCGATGAGACTACAGCAAGGGAAGCGCTTCGCAGGGCGATTGATAAGCTTCCGATGAAGTGCCGCATTATCGCGCGAGAGGGTGGTGACATCTGATGTCAGTCGGAACCGAAGATTACACCGTCGAAAAACTCAATGAGAAGACCGACGCGGAGATTGAGGGATTCCTCAAGAAGTCAAAGGAAGAGCTGTTCAATTTGCGCTTCCAAAGTGCGACCGGGAATCTCGACAACTCCTCGAGGCTTAAGGCTGTCAGGCGCGATGTCGCGAGGATGTACACCATCCTTCGCGAACGTGAGCTTGGGCTCTCTGAGCGTCCTGAGCAGAATGAAACGAAAGAGGAGGAGTAAGCGATGGCTGAAAAGCAAGAGCGTAACTTCCGCAAGACCCACAGTGGGTATGTCGTGTCCGATAAGATGGACAAGACGATCACAGTGGAACTTGAGCAGCGCGCCACCCACCCCTTGTATGGCAAGGTTGTACGTTCCACTCGTACGGTCAAAGTCCACGATGAACACAACGACGCCCATGTTGGCGACTTTGTGAGTATCATGGAGACTCGGCCTTTGAGTAAGACCAAGCGTTGGCGTCTCGACTCCATTGTCGAGCGCGCCAAGTAACAAGTTCGGCAAGGCTTCGCTGTCACCTTCATCGGTGCCAGCGGAGAACCAGCACGGCTAAGGAGAATCAATGATTCAGCAGGAAACGCGGCTTCGCGTCGCCGACAACACGGGTGCCAAGGAGATTTTGGCCATCCGCGTGCTCGGTGGGTCGAAGCGACGCTATGCCGGCATAGGCGACGTCATCGTCGCTACCGTCAAGGATGCAATACCCGGCGGGTCGGTCAAGAAGGGCGACGTGGTGAAAGCCGTAGTCGTTCGTACAGTAAAGGAGCATCGTCGTAAAGACGGCTCATACATCAAGTTCGACGAGAACGCAGCGGTGATTCTCGGCTCCGGCCGAGAGCCCAAGGGCACTCGTATTTTCGGACCGGTCGGTCGTGAGTTGCGCGACAAGCGCTTCATGAAGATCGTTTCGCTCGCACCGGAGGTGATCTGAAATGGTAGCCAAGATCAAGACAGGCGACCAGGTAAAGGTCATCCGCGGCAAGGATCGCGGCAAGGAAGGTAAAGTCACCCGGGTTCTGCCCAATGACCGCCTTATTGTCGAGGGTGTGCAGATCGTCAAGAAGCATGTCCGTGCCACGCAGCAAGGACAGGAAGCCGGCATCATCTCGACTGAGGCTCCGATTCATCGCTCGAATGTGATGGTGGTTGATTCGGAGACCGGCAAGCCCACTAGGGTCGGCGTTAAGGTCAGCACCGTCGAAAAGGACGGCAAAGTCAAGACGGTGCGCACGCGCATCGCCAAGAAGTCCGGAAAGGAGCTCGCATGAGTGAAACAACTGTTGAAGCCCCGGCGATGCCCCGCCTTAAGCAACGGTACAACGACGAAATCGTACCGGAGCTTGAGAAGGAATTCAAGTATTCAAACCCGATGCAGGTGGCAGGAGTCAAGAAGGTAGTCGTTTCCATGGGTGTTGGCGCGGCTGCTCGTGATTCCAAGCTCATTGAAGGTGCGGTGCGGGACTTGACCGCCATTACTGGGCAGAAGCCGAAGATTACCAAGGCCAAGAAGTCTGTCGCCCAGTTCCATTTGCGTGAAGGCCAGGCAATAGGTGCCTACGTGACTCTTCGCGGCGACCGCATGTGGGAGTTCCTTGATAGGCTGCTTACGCTTGCTCTGCCTCGTATTCGTGATTTCCGTGGTATCAGTGGTCAGCAGTTTGACGGCCAGGGCAATTACAACTTCGGCCTCACAGAACAATCAATGTTCCATGAGATTGATCCGGATTCCATTGATCATCAGCGTGGTATGGATATCACCGTGGTGACCAGCACCAAGGACGACAAGGAAGCTCGGGCGTTGCTCAAGCACCTTGGCTTCCCCTTCAAGGAGAACTAATGGCAAAAACCGCTCTGAAGAACAAGTCGGCTGCCAAACCCAAGTTCAAAGTGCGTGGTTACACGCGCTGCCAGGTTTGTGGCCGTCCGCATTCCGTATATCGTAAATTCGGCCTGTGCCGTATCTGCCTTCGCGAGAAGGCCCACCGCGGCGAACTGCCCGGAGTTACAAAGTCCAGTTGGTAAACATCGACGCTGAAGGTCCGGTGTCTTTGCATCGTTCCATACGAGGTAAGGGCGTCGGAAACCACCGCGAGAAAGGGCGTTAGCCCACATGACAATGACAGATCCAATCGCAGACATGCTTACGCGTCTGCGCAATGCGAGTGCGGCAAAACACGAGACAGTCGTGATGCCGTATTCAAAATTCAAAGCGAATATCGCCGAGATTCTCAAGCGCGAAGGCTACATCAAGGATTTCGCGGCCAAGGAGGCTCGAGTCGGTCAAGATCTCGAGATCACCTTGAAGTACGGCAAGAGTGGAGAGCGTGCCATCAAAGGCATCAAGCGCGTTTCCAAGCCGGGCTTGCGTCGTTACGCGAAGTCCGATTCACTGCCCATGCCTTTGGGAGGATTGGGAGTCGCTATCATTTCAACAAGCTCAGGTTTGTTGACTCAAAAAGAATGCCTTGACCGGGGCATCGGCGGCGAAGTCGTCGCCTTCGTATGGTGAGGGAGGAGAGCTAAGATGGCATCACATATTGGTAAGCTCCCTGTCGCCGTTCCGGCAGGCGTTGAAGTAAACATCGAAGGTCAGGATTTCAAGGCCAAGGGTCCGCAGGGTTCGGATTCATACACCATCCCCGAAGGCGTTACCGCTCGCGTCGATGGTTCCGAAATCGTGCTGGAAGCGGCCGATGACCTCCGTCCGACCCGTGCGAAGCATGGCCTTGCTCGTGCGATGGTGGCTTCCTTGGTGAAGGGCGTGCATGAAGGCTACGTCAAGAACCTTGAGATTGTAGGCACCGGTTACAGGGCTCAGATGAAGGGCAAGGGCATCGAGTTTTCACTCGGTTATTCCCACACCATCACCGTAAATCCGCCTGAAGGCATCACTTTCGAGCTGCCTGATGCAAATCATGTGTCCGTCAAGGGCATGGATAAGCAGCAGGTCGGCCAGGCAGCGGCCAACATCCGCAAGCTTCGTGCTCCTGAACCTTATAAGGGCAAGGGCATCAAGTACGCCGATGAGCACATCATCCGCAAGGCTGGAAAGGCTGGTAAGTGATATGACGGTCAAAATTTTCGGTAAAGGAAAGTCTGTTGCCCGTCTGCGCCGCCATGCGCGTATCCGCAAGCGGATCAGCGGAACGTCCGAGCGTCCCCGTCTGGTGGTGACACGTTCGAACAGGCATATGGTCGCTCAGATCGTGGATGACACCAAGGGCATCACCCTTGTTAGCGCGTCCACTCAGACCCATGATTTTGATGGGTTCAAAGGAACCAAGAGCGAAGCCGCGAAGAAGGTCGGTGAGCTCGTGGCCAAAAAAGCCAAGGACGCCGGCATCGATTCCGTCGTCTTCGACAGAGGTGGCAACAAGTACCATGGTCGCGTCGCAGCTGTTGCTGAAGGCGCCCGTGAGGGAGGTCTGGCACTGTGAGCGACAACGAAAAGGAAACCCAAGTGACGCAAGAAACTCAGGGCACTGAAGCTGTGCAGAACAGCGAGCAGCAGCGTGGGTCCGATCGCAGCGGTCGTCGTGGTGATCGCGGTTCGCGTGGCGAAGGTCGCAGGGGAGAGCGTCGTGGTCGTCGTGACGATCGTCATGACGACGATATGCTCGACCGAGTGGTCGCCATTAACCGCGTTTCCAAGACTCGCAAGGGCGGCCGTACGATGAGCTTCGCCGCTCTCGTGGTCGTCGGTGATGGCAAGGGTACCGTCGGCGTTGGTTATGGCAAGTCGAAGGAAGTCCCCGCCGCCATTGCCAAGGGTCAGCTTGATGCGAAGAAGAACATGTTCACTGTTCCTCGTATTCGTGGAACGGTGACTCATCCGGTCATCGGTCATGATGCGGCCGGAACAGTTTTGCTTCGTCCTGCCGCTCCTGGAACCGGCGTAATCGCCGGTGGCCCTGTACGTGCAGTCATGGAGTGCGCTGGAATCACTGACATTCTCACCAAGTCGATGGGCTCTGCCACTGCGGTTAATGTGGTTCGTGCGACCGTCGATGCCTTGAAGAATCTCGAGGAACCTGAAGAGATCGCGGCTCGCCGTGGCATGTCTTTGGAAGACGTCGCTCCCGACACACTGTTGCGTTCTCGCGCAGCAGGCTTGGACGAAGAGCGCAAGGCTCGTGAGGAAGCCAAGGCTAAGGCCGAGCAAGCAGCAGCAAAGGACGGTGAGTAATGGCTAAGCTGAAAATTACCCTTACCAAGGGGCTTGTAAACCGCAAGCATCAGCAGCGTGACACGGTTCGTACGCTGGGGTTGCATAAGATCGGCCAGTCTGTGGTGCGTGAAGACACGCCTGAGACCCGCGGTCAGATCTTGGCGGTACGTCACTTGGTAACCGTTGAGGAGGCCTGATATGGCAGAAGAAGATAACACCATTGTGCAGATGCATGATTTGCGTCCTGCGCCGGGTGCCAAGAAAGACCGTATCCGCGTAGGCCGTGGTGAAGGGTCCAAGGGTAAGACCTCGGGTCGTGGAGCCAAGGGCACCAAGAAGCGCTATCAAGTCCGTCCGGGGTTTGAGGGTGGCCAGTTGCCGCTCTACATGCGTATGCCTAAGCTTCGTGGTTTCAAGAGCCCGTTCAAGGTGGAGTACCAAGTAGTCAACGTCGATGCGTTGTCCAAGGCGTTCCCCAAGGGTGGCGAGATCACGGCTGAAGACATGGCCAAGGCCGGCCTGGTTCGTGCGAACCAGCCTGTCAAGGTCCTTGGTGATGGCGAAGCTGCAGTCGCTTTCACTTTGAAGGGAGTGAAAGCTTCGGCGTCCGCGGCCAAGAAGATTGAAGCTGCCGGCGGTTCCGTGTCTGAAGCATGAGAGCTCCAGCCGACTGATTTGTTTCGGATGGCTTCTCCCGCTTAATGGCGGGGGAGGCCATCTTTAGTTATGAAGTCTGGGTATGTCATGCGGGGGTGTCCGGCTCGGTAGAGGATCACTGTGGATCAATCGCTTATTTAGGTAAAAACCCGTATATTAATAGACACATTTAATTATTTTATCTAAAGACGAAGTTCATGAGAGAGTTTGGTCTTATTTAGTAGACGCTGTACGCTAAACTTTTCTTCAGATTGTGTGTAAAAGCGCCGCACAGGAGTGTGCGTGTCAAGGAAGGAATTCCAAGTGAGGACGTTAATCCAAGCTTTCAAGACGAAGGAACTACGCAACAAGATTCTCTTCGTCATTGCGATGATCATCATTTACCGAATCGGCTCGTTTATTCCAGCTCCCGGGGTGGATTACAACAAGGTTCAGGAATGCGTAGGCCGGCTTAATGATTCCCAAGAGAATTTCGTCGGTTTGGTGAACCTGTTCTCAGGCGGCGCGATGCTTCAGCTTTCCATTTTCGCGCTCGGTGTCATGCCTTACATTACGGCCTCAATCGTCATACAGCTGTTGCGAGTTGTCATTCCACGCTTTCAGGAGCTGCATAAGGAGGGTCAGTCAGGCGAGGCGAAACTTACGCAGTACACTCGTTATCTCACCATCGGTCTGGCGATTTTGCAATCAACCACCATTCTGGTGACGGCCCGCTCAGGCGCTTTGTTCAACTATCAATGCGGACAGGTCATTCCTGATGGTTCGGTGTGGAACCTTGTGTTGATGGTAATTGTGCTTACCGGTGGTACGGGGCTTATCATGTGGATGGCAGAGCTCATCACTGAAAAGGGCATTGGTCAGGGCATGTCAATCTTGATTTTCATGTCCATCTGCTCCGGCTTCCTGCCGCAGTTGTGGCAAATCGGTTGGGGAACCAATGGCAAGAACGGTAATTGGCGTTCATTCGGTATCGTCACGGCCGTGCTCATCGTGATTCTTATCGTGGTTGATTATGTTGAATTGGCACAGCGCCGTATTCCCGTGCAATATACGCGTCGCATGGTCGGTCGCAAGATGTACGGTGGCTCGTCCACGTACCTGCCACTGAAAATCAACATGAGTGGAGTGATTCCTCCTATTTTCGCGTCGTCCATTTTGGCGATACCCACCTTGGTGGCACAATTTGGCAAGTCAGATCAGTCCTGGGTGAAGTGGATTAATTCCAATCTGGCCAACACGACTTCATGGGTCTATATTCTGCTGTACTCGCTGATGATTGTTGCATTCTGCTTCTTCTACACATCAATTACGTTCGATCCGGACGAAACAGCGGACAACATGAAGGAGTACGGCGGGTTCATTCCTGGCATTCGCGCCGGCAGCGCCACCAGCCGGTACCTGCAGTATGTAATGAACAGGCTCAACACGGTGGGTTCCATCTACCTTCTGTTTGTAGCCCTGATACCGACCGTGCTCATTATGGCGCTGAAACTGAACAGCAAATTGCCGTTTGGTGGTACCACCATTTTGATCATCGCAGGCGTGGGACTCGACACGCTTCGTCAGGCCAAGGCGCAGACGGAACAGTTCCAATACAATGGCTTCCTGCTTGAGAACGTCGATCATAAAGAGGGAAAGGACACGAAGTCCGAAGTGAAAAACCATTCCAACTCAGAGCATACATCGTCAAAGCCGGCTGCCGATGAGAAGGGCACTAGCCGGTCCAAGGGGCTGCGGCTTGTCATCATGGGGCCGCAAGGTGTCGGCAAGGGCACACAGGCGGAGTTGCTCTCGAAGCACTATGGCATACCACATATCTCAACGGGTGACATATTCCGTCAGAATCTCAAGAACGACACCGAATTGGGTCGTGAGGCAAAGCGCTACACCGACAAGGGTGAGCTTGTACCTGATGAGCTTACCGACCGCATCGTCGCCGATCGACTTGCTCAGGCGGACGCAAAGGATGGGTGGATTCTGGATGGATATCCGCGCAATGCCGAACAGGTTGAGGCCTTGGACGGTCTGCTTGAACGTGAGGGTGAGACGCTGAACAGCGTTGTTGCCTTGGATGCGGATTGTGAGGTGCTCATGGATCGCATGTCCAGAAGAGCTCAGTCAGAAGGGCGTGACGACGATACCCCCGAGGCCATCGAGGTAAGGCTTAAGACCTACGAGGAACAGACGGCGCCGTTGCTCGGCACGTACCGTGACCGAGGCGAGTTACTTTCGTTTGATGGAACCGGCGATATCGACGAAATATCGCAAGGCATCATCGAGAAGCTGGACGCGGCAAGGCAATAGAGGTCTTCTGTTCCGATAGATATCGTTGATTCGGATCCAGAAGGAAGTACGGATTCCGGCGAATGTAGCGCTACGAGAATAAAAACGACACGCTGTGTGGAAGTTTTTACCCCCGTGGCGCTATATTAATAATTTGGCGTATCTAGTATGCGCTGTACAGTAATGTATGCCAAAGATCGGAATGAGGCTCATGGCGAAAGACGGTGTGATTGAAGTCGAAGGCAGGGTGGTGGAGGCACTGCCCAACGCGATGTTTCGTGTGGAGCTAGAGAACAAGCACGTCGTTCTGGCCACCATATCCGGCAAGATGCGCAAGAACTATATCCGCATTCTGCCGCAGGACAGGGTGGCGCTTGAAATGAGTCCTTACGATTTGACCCGAGGCCGCATAACCTACCGGTATAAGTAAATACCAGAAGTAAAGGAAAACCATGAAGGTAAGCCCAAGTGTGAAGAGGATCTGCGAGAATTGCCGCGTGATCCGTCGCCACGGTCGCGTCATGGTGATCTGCTCCAACCCACGCCACAAACAGCGCCAAGGCTGAGCAGAAGCCAGACACGAATAAAGGTGCTGAGTCGCAGCGCGAGCTGAACCCCGGGTACGCAGGCCCGGGCTGGAGAACCAGAAGACTTGGCACACACCTGCGGATGAACAGAAGGAATCGCAATGGCACGTCTTGCCGGAGTCGACATCCCCAATGAGAAGCGCATCGAGGTTGCCCTCACCTATATCTTCGGTGTGGGTCGTACACGCGCAAAAGAAACACTTGCCGCCACAGGAGTCAATCCTGATACACGCGTCAAGGATCTGAGCGATGAGCAGCTGATTACGCTGCGCGATTATCTTGAGGCAAACTACAAGATCGAAGGCGATTTGCGTCGTGAGATCGACGCAGATATTCGCCGTAAGGTTCAGATTAACTGCTACCAAGGTCAGCGCCACCGCCGTGGTCTGCCTGTGCGTGGTCAGCGTACGAAGACCAACGCACGCACCCGCAAGGGGCCGAAGCGCACGGTCGCCGGAAAGAAGAAAGCCGTCAAGTAGCAGACGACGCCGCTGGGATCGTCGAGGTGAAATCGATGTATTCTCGCACAGTATCAGTAAATCGTCATTAAGAAACGAGGATTCATGGCAGCTGCAAAGCAAGCCGCGCGTAAACCCCGCCGTCGTGACCGTAAGTCGGTTCCCGTCGGGCAGGCGCACATCAAGTCCACATTCAATAACACCATCATTTCCATCACTGACCCGTCCGGCGCCGTCGTCGCTTGGGCCTCTGGCGGCGATGTCGGTTTCAAGGGTTCACGTAAGTCCACGCCTTACGCCGCAGGAATGGCAGCGGAATCCGCAGCACGCAAGGCGCAGGAACACGGAGTCAAGAAGGTTGACGTGTTCGTGAAAGGTCCGGGTTCTGGCCGTGAGACAGCGATTCGTTCCCTGCAGTCCGCAGGCCTCGAGGTCGGTTCCATCTCTGATGTCACGCCGCAGGCACACAACGGCGTACGTCCGCCCAAGCGTCGTCGCGTCTGAAGCACTCAATAATTAATCAGTCCACCCGCCTATGACCAGTGTGAGTGCACCACCGATCAGAAGCTGAAAGGATAACACAGTGCTTATTGCACAGCGTCCGAAACTTACCGAGGAATCTCTTGATCCCCAGCGTTCGCGCTTTATCATCGAGCCTCTTGAGCCTGGATTTGGGTATACGCTAGGCAATTCCCTGCGCCGTACCCTGCTGAGCTCCATTCCTGGGGCTGCCGTGACTTCTGTACGAATCTCCGGTGCCTTGCACGAGTTCACCACTCTTCCCGGTGTAAAGGAAGATGTCACTGAGATTTTGTTGAACATCAAGGGCATCGTCGTCACCAGTGAATACGACGAACCGGTGACCATGTATCTGCGCAAGAGTGAAAAGGGCGAGGTAACCGCTGGCGACATCACGCCACCAGCTGGTGTAACGATTGCCAACCCTGACCTGCACATCGCGACTCTCGCAGACGATGGCGAACTTGAGATTGAATTTACCGTCGAGCGTGGCCGTGGTTATGTCCCGGCCCAGATGAACAAGTCAGACAATGGCGAAATAGGCCGTATTCCGGTCGATTCGATTTACTCGCCAGTACTCAAGGTGAGTTACAAGGTCGAAGCCACCCGTGTGGAACAGCGCACGGATTTCGACAAGCTTATTCTTGACGTGGAGACCAAACCTGCGATTGCTCCTCGAGATGCGGTCGCGTCGGCGGGTTCGACCTTGGTTGAGCTGTTTGGTCTTTTCCATGAGCTCAATGAACAGGCGGAAGGCGTCGAAGTCGGTTCAAAGGAAGTCGAAGAAGTCGAAAACCCTGAGATGGCTGTGCCCATCGAGGAGATGAATCTTACGCAGCGCAGCTATAACTGCCTGAAGCGTGAAGGGATTCACACCGTCGGTGAACTTGTTTCGCACACCGAGCAGGATCTGCTTGACATCCGTAATTTCGGCATGAAGTCGATCGATGAAGTCAAGGAGAAACTGCAATCGATGGGTCTTTCCTTGAAGGCTTCACCGCTTGGTTTCGATACCAACAATTTGGAAGGAGGCACGTTCTTCTCACCTGACGATGAGTGAACGTAGCGTCTTCATAACAGCTCTGGGGAGACTTGGATGTTCGGGCGTATGCCACCTGAGTCAGAAACCAGAAGCAAAAGGAGTAATTACTATGCCAAAACCCAGTAAAGGGCCACGTCTGGCTTCAAGCCCGGCACATGAGCGTCTTATGCTCGCGAACATGGCGACAAGCCTGTTCCGTTCCGGTCGTATCGTCACCACCTTGCCAAAGGCGAAGCGCCTGCGTCCATTGGCAGAGCGTTTGATTACGTTCGCCAAGCGTGGAGATTTGGCCAGCCGGCGCCGTGTCATGCGCGTCATACGCGACAAACATGTCGTGCATGTTCTGTTCACAGAGATTGCGGAGCAGATGCAGCAGCGCGAAGGCGGCTATACCCGCATCATCAAGATAGCGCCGTCCAAAGGGAACAATGCACCTCGTGCCATTATCGAGCTCGTCAAGGAGCCGGTAAGTGCCAAGCAGGCCGTGGTCAAGGAAGCGCAGGCCGCCACAAAGGTGGCAGCCGACGTAGACACCAAGCTGAGGAAGCCGTGGAGCCTACCGAGGCAGCTACAGACAAGACCGAGCAGACGCAAGTTGAGCAGACCGCTGAAGCGAAGGAAGATGAGGCCAAGGCCGAGGATTCCGAGAAGGATGCAGAGTAGTTTCCGTCTGGTTGATTAAGGGTCGGGTCGTTAAGACCTGGCCCTTTTTTGTATTACCCTCCCATTTCATCGTGCTACCGAGTGGATTTGCCAGCAACTTATTGGTGTTTTCGGCATTGTTGCGGCGATCTTGTGTTTAGCGGTCCTCGTTTGCAGTCTTTTGTCCCCTCGTTCCTACAGGCCTGCTCATGGGTTCCTAGTACGGTCGTCGTGTTTCTGCTACTTCATTGCGCTTGCCTTGTCGTATGGTGTTTCATGCCACGTCGCCTGCTCCGCTCACCGTCCGTGTCTGGTAATGTGTGAGAATTGCCGTACTCATGAATAGAAGATTCGTTGCCCATGGCCTGTTGCGATGGCCCGATGTCGTATTCAGGGTCGTTCCTTGACGTGCTTGGTGCACTTACACAGCAGGGAAGCAGCATGACTGTGTTCGTTGGCGAACCGTATACTTAAGCCCATGCGATTGAGATTGGATATGGCTTATGATGGGGGAAGATTTCACGGTTGGGCGAGGCAGCCCGGGCTTCGTACTGTTCAAGGGGAGCTGGAGTCGGCGCTTTGCAAGGTATTGCATGTTCACATGGATGGTCAAGCCACGCCGACCACGGCAGCGGTGGCCGCGGAAACGCTCAAACCGGTGCCGTTTCCAGGGCGGTTTCCTTCCGAGGAAGAAGTTGAGGGGCCTAGTCAGGTAGCCGCCACCAGTGCCTATGCGTCATGTGAGGCAGAACGTGCTTCGCAACTGGTCCCGTTTTCTGCAGAGCGAGGGTTGAGGCTCGTGGTGGCTGGACGCACGGACACCGGTGTGCACGCCTCGCACCAGGTTTGCCATCTTGACGTCAGTGAGGATGCATTGTTTCGGTGTGTGGGGCACATGAATGTGTCAGACACTGAGGCATTGTTCCGCCGCCTGCGCCGCATCCTACCCAATGACATCGTCCTGCTTTCGGTAAGTCGGGCCCCAGATGGGTTCGATGCAAGATTCTCCGCGTTGGAACGTACCTACGTGTACCGCGTAAGTGATGGTGGCAGACAGCCCGATCCGCGGCTCCGCGGCTTTGTACTTGCTGTGGATGGAGTTCTTGACATCGATCTCATGAATGAGGCTGCGAAGTCGATGATCGGTTTACATGATTTCGGCTCCTTCGCCACGCCTAATCCCGGCGGTACCACCATCAGGGAGGTGAAGTATGCACAGTGGCAAAGACTAGGGTATCACCCGCTGGTTGAGGGTTTGGAACGGAGTGAGCATTGTGCCGGCCCGGGTTACGTCGTTCCCACTGTGGAGTCGGGACTCGTGGTGTTCACCATAGTCGCTGACGCATTCGCTCACAACATGGTGCGTTCCCTGGTGAACGCCTGCGTGCGCGTGGGGCAGGGCAAACAGACGGTTTCCTGGTTCAAGGGCAAGATGGAAGAACCGGTGCGTGAAGGGTCTACGGGTCCGATTGCCGCTTGCGGGCTGACCTTGGAAGGTGTGTCGTACCCTGACGACACGCAGCTTTCGGCTCGGGCAGAGGCAATACGCGCCAAGCGCACGTTGTAGGGTATGCCTTGTCGTATACTTGACAAGTTGCGTTTGCAGCAAGGATGAATGTCCGAGCGGTCTAAGGAGCACGCCTCGAAAGCGTGTGAGGAGAAATCCTCCGCGAGTTCGAATCTCGCTTCATCCGCCAAGGCCTTCCGGTTTCCACCCCGGGAGGCCTTACATTTACTTTCGGTAGGATTAGACTCTGAGTTCGCTGATTCTGGCAGTGATGATAAAGATTGCTTGACTGCTTTTTCTTCTATTCTGGATAGTGCTATATGTCGTTGGGCGGCTGCATCTGACACGTTTGTCGGTGGTGTGAATGTTTGTGTGTTGTTGTTTTTGGTTGTTGATATTGAACTTCTTTTTTTTTGATGCGTGTGGCTCCAGGGATATTCGTCTTGAAAATATGCTTTGTCAATCGTTTGCTGTTTTGTCTTGTATTGTTGTGCTGGTTGGAATTCAGTGTTTGTGAACTTGGAATCATGGATTCTCTTTTTTGAATATTTCGTTTTCATGCAGAATTGTTGGGGGGGGGGGATACCCTTATGCCATATGTAAAGAACGACGTTTTATGCGCATTCTTTCTTGGCATGACGTTGGGTGGGCGTGCGGCGTGTGGTTGCGCGTGCGGCGTGTGGTTGCGCGTGCGGCTGAATCTGGGTCGTGCGGGGTGCGTTACGATGTTGTCGAAGAAGAGGTGTTGCGTGATGGTTGCAAGAGAAGAAGGTAAGGGTTTGGCTCGTTGGTCTCGCGCTCTGGTGGGCATGTTGGGTACGGTGGCGATGCTTGGTGGCTTGTTTGTTTCGCTGCCGGCTTCGGCCGGTGAGGTCGGTGTTGATGGTGTGGCGCCCGCCCGGGTTTCGGATGGTTCGTCTTCTCCGGACGACACGGCCGGTGCTGGTGAGGACGGTGATGGTGCCTCGGCTTCTGGTGCTCCTGCCGCCGGGGCTCCTGCTGCTGCTCCTGCTGGTGTTTCGGGTTCGCCGGCTACCGGTGGTGTGGGTGATGGGTCCGGGCTGCGAGCCAGAAGCATCTCACCTCAAAGTGGTGGTGATTGTTCCTCTGGCAGGCAGACCGGTGACGGCTGGATTGCGGATAATGCCGGTGGCGGCAAGTGTGCGGTGCATGTGACCGGCAGGGCCGCCCTGCAAGGTAATGTTGCGTCTGCGACGTTTGGTGCTTTGGATCTGAATAAGGTGGTTTCGGTTTCGATTGACAATCCCATCCAGTTGTCTCCGGGCGACCATGTCCATCTGGGTGGCATGAGTAATCTGACGTCGGTGACGGGCTTGTCGAATCTCAGGAACGCGACGGATCTGAGCTGGGCGTTCAAAAATGATTCCGCTTTGCGGTCGTTGGATGTGAGTGGTCTGGATACGAGCCAGGTCAAGGACATGTCGTACATGTTCGATTTCGATACCGCGTCTGAGCTGTCGTCGTTGGATGTGAGCGGTTGGGATACGAGCCAGGTCAAGGACATGTCGTTCATGTTCAATAATGCGGATAAGTTGCGGTCGTTGGATGTGAGCCGTTGGGATACGAGCCAAGTCACGGACATGTCGTACATGTTCAATACCGCGTCTGAGCTGTCGTCGTTGGATGTGAGCGGTTGGGATACGAGCCACGTCACGGACATGTCGTTCATGTTCAATAATGAGGATAAGTTGCGGTCGTTGGATGTGAGCGGTTGGGATACGAGCCACGTCACGAACATGTCGTACATGTTCATGTGGACGGAGGATTTGACGTCGTTGGATGTGAGCCGTTGGGATACGAGCCACGTCACGGACATGTCGTACATGTTCAATGATGCGTGTAAGTTGACGTCGTTGGATGTGAGCCATTTTGATACGAGGCAGGTCACGGACATGCAGGGCATGTTCACTGATGCGTCCAGTTTGGGGTCGTTGGATTTGAGCCGTTGGGATACGAGCCACGTCACGGACATGTCGTGGATGTTCACTGATGCGTCTGGTTTGACGTCGTTGGATTTGAGTGGTTGGGATACGAGCCACGTCACGAACATGGGTGGCATGTTCGCTGGTGCGTCTGGTTTGCGGTCGTTGCGGTTGGGTTCTCACACGTATTTCGATGGCCTCACGGGGAACGCTGGTAGTTCGCAACTTGTCGGTCGTTGGACCCAGGTGGATCCTTCTCCTGTTCCGGGGGCGTGTTACGTCAATGGTGGTGACCAGGCCTCCTGTTCGACCACCGACCCGAACCAGGGGCTGTTGCGTAGGCCGGCTGCTGGCGGTCCCGGGCAGGTGCGTACCGGTGCGGTCACATACGCGCGGGGGAATCTGGTCAGGCTTAACTACGTGGACGCGCAGGGCAACCCGCTTGCCGCGAGTGTGGTGAGCGGTCTTGGCTTGCCCTCTTCGAAGGTCGGCAGCCCGACTGACCGGTTCTCGGTCGCTCTCCCGGGTGGTTCGGCTTGGAAGTTCACGTCCTGTTCGTCCAACCCGACGGCCTCTCCTGCGGATTCGTGTTCGGGTGCGAGCATGTCGGGTGTGATCGGCTCTTCGGATCGTACGCTGACGGTCACGATGAAGCATGTCACCTCCGGTGGCGGCAATGGTGGCAGTGGGGACAATGGTTCCAACGGCAGTGGTGGAAACAATAACGGTGGTTCCAATAACGGTGGTTCCAATAACGGTGGTTCCAACAACAGTGGTGGAAACAACAACAATGGTTCCAACAGTAATGGTGGTAATGCCGGCAACAATGGCAACAATGGTGGTAATGCCGGCAACAATGGCAACAATGGCAACAATGGTGGTGCTGCTGGTGTGTTTCCTGGTGTGCCGGGTCGTCTGTCGGTTCTGGCCGCCCCGGGCGCCCCTGCCCCTGCCACGGCTCCTGCTCCGGCTGGTGGGTCGGTGTCTCCTCGTTCCGGTGTGCGGCGTAGGGGTCGCTCGCATACTCGTGAGTGTGTGGCGTGGTTGGATGCCGGTGGTGATGGTGTGCTGTCGGATTATGGTCCCAATGGTCGTGTGGTGCCTGGTCAGGTGCGTCAGGTGTCCGATCCGTGTGCCGATCAGCGGTCGGCTGTTATCGGTGGGGCGCATGGTGTGCGTTATGTGACGTGGCTGCCGTATTTCCTGTCGGGTGCTTTGGTCGGCGGGTTTGCGATGGAGGCGGTGTATCTGGCGTTGCGTCGTCGTATGGATGATGGTGATGCTGATGACGGGTATGGTCGTGCCGATGGTGATGATGGT
>NZ_ATLK01000003.1 GCF_000737845.1 Bifidobacterium bombi DSM 19703
GTCGCCTCAGCGCCCAGCACCTCGGCGCCTCACACCTCGCCCCCGCGCCCCTCCTGTGTTCGTTGCAGACTGAACCAATATTTCCAATGCCGTTATCTGCTATACTCGCATCAATAATTAAGGAGAATATAAAATGATGAATACGCAGGATAATAACAATACGTCGGATGGTTCAGGTTCGCATACTTCGCTCAAAATTACCCTGATTGCCGTCATAGTCGTGGTCGTCTTGGCTGCCACATCCCTGATCGGTCTCAGGAACGGCATGAACGGTAAGAAGAACGAGGTGGACGCACAGTGGAGCCAGGTCGAGAATGTCATGCAGCGACGCGCCGACCTGATTCCCAACCTTGTGGCCTCGGTTCAGGGGCAGATGGACCACGAGAGCAAGGTGTTCAAGGATATCGCCGACGCTCGTAGGCAGTATGCCGCGGCTTCCACTCCGAACGACAAGTTGAAGGCGAACGACGAGCTGAACTCCAAAACGAACGTCCTCGTGAACGCAGTGCAGGAGAACTATCCACAGTTGGCATCCTCGGAATCGGTAAAGACGCTGATGACTCAGCTTGAAGGCAGCGAGAACCGCATCAGCGTCGAGCGTGAGCGGTATATCCGTCTGGTAAACGAGTACAACAATAAGGTGACGAGCTTCCCCGCCTCAATGGTTGCTGGATTGTTCGGGTTCTCGAAGATGGATCTTTACAGGGCACAGCCGGGAAGTGAGAACGCTCCGAAGGTGACGTTCCATGAATGATGACAAGGCCGTCGCATCCCGCCACGGCCCTGCATTGACGTCTCTGCCTTCATTATTTCTTACCGTGCTTACAACATTGCTCATTGCCGTTCTGCCGTTTTATTCCGGAACGGCTTCAGCCTCTCCCGTGGACGCGCCACGTGACCCGGTAGGATCCATCTATGTGCAGGACGGTGCACATGTCCTGTCTGATTCCACGAAGCGACTGATACGTGACGTCAACAAGAAGCTGGAGGCTAGTGACTACAAAGCCCAGCTTCTGGTGGTTACGGCGGATACTGTTCCATCCGGGCAAAGCATCGAATCATGGAGTATCGCACTTGCCGAGAAATACAAGCCGGGCGAGGGCAAGAAGGATACGGGTCTGGTGTATGCGCTGGCCGTCAATGACCACAAGGACAGGCTTGAGGTAGGGTATGGCCTTGAGGACGTGATTCCTGATGCTACCGCCGAGCAGATCGTCAGCCAAGGAGAGCGCCAATTCGGTAGACAAGACTATGATGCCGGAGTCCGTGAGGTTGTTACCTCCATCGATCGTATAATCGTGCCGAGTGGGGAGGATGCTCGGCAGAACGACGGCGAATCCCAACCTGTGTATTCGAATTTTCTTCTGGTCATTGCGATTATCATGATTGGCGGTTTGGTGTGGTTCAAGATTGCACGGTCGGTGGGGCGTGGTCGCCATTCGGGAGCCGGCCTGCTTTTGCTCGGCATTCCGCGACTCTACAGTCGCCATGATGATTCCTTCGACGATGATGATTCCTTCGTGGGCGGGGGTTCGTTCGGCGGAGGCGGTTCATTTGATGGAGACTCTTTTGGAGGAGGCAGCTTCGGTGGTGGCGGTGCTTCGGGCAGCTGGTGAAAGTCGGCGATGTCGTCTGTTTCGTAATAGTTAGAATTTGTGGAATCGTGGATGTTATGTATGGAACCGATGGACATGAATAGGGGGTGTCTCCAAACGATCTGATTTCCCCGCTGTTTGTGTCGGATTGGTTTTATCGGCAATCCTTGCCAGTGGTTCCCTGAAGTTTCTATCAATACCAGGAATCGTGGCATCGTTTGCAGCGTGGTCTGGACTTATGTTTTTCTTGATTCCGGAACCTTGGTTTTGAATGCGTGATTATGCCGAGATCGTGATTACCTACTTCGTTTTTGTATAGACGATAACATGAAAGCTACTGCTAACGTAGTTCTCCAGACTATGGATAATTCCCTATGTGCGTTTAGTCAATACATTTGTATACTGAATAGATAAATTCGTGTTGGAGTCGAGTGGTGTCTTCTCTTTACTTCTTTTGAGGGTTCAAGCAAATCGTTGGTTAAGAATACAGCTGTAGGATTGTTTATATCGCCTTCTGTCAATCATGAAAATTTCAGTTTTCGAACGTCGGCAATGTTTCTTTTCCCATCAAAGGCAGGAAATACTCTCTCTTCTACTGATCCAAGATGGAATGTCCTACCTGAAGCTGTATGAACCAATGACCCCAAAGCGTCATGCGTAATAATCGTCAGTTTGTTACGAATCGATACAGGCGAATTCATAAGTACCCTTCAGACAGATGAAACATTCATGCTGATAATAGTGGTATCGACAGGTAACTTGGTGTGGCTGTGCCGTCTCTTCAAGGGGTGAGTTGGAATCGCATCATGTCCGACATCGGTGGATGGCTCCGGGCCATCCCTTTCACCGAGACGTGGATTGGGACTACCCGCCGAACTCTCAACGGTGAAAATCTGCCGGTCATGTCTTCTGCCGAGGTGCGGATTGCGATGCGCACTGGTTGCGGTGCGTTCCGGTATGAGATATAATAAACATCCGGTGTGATTGAAGACTGAACATGTGTTTTGATTGTGCCGGGCTTGATAATTCAAGATTGGGGCTGATCGGTTTCGACGGTGACCTGTTCGTCGCAGGGAAGCGTGCCGAGGATGTAGAGTCCACTCGTGATGACCTCTACAAACAATTAAGTGCTAAATCTAACCGCACTGAGCTCGTACTCGCTGCCTGAGCGTTAAGCTAGGATTAACCAGCGGGCTACGGCTCCGCCCGCTCCCTCTCGTCTTCGGGGGGATGTCGGACGTCATTAGAGGACTTGCCTGAGCTGCTGTGCTGCAGGGCGGCTTGGGGACTTTGACTGCGGATATGCTCGCCATCCATTGTTCGCGACACGGATGGGGGCAGAAAAACTGCCATAAGGCCAGCGGACTACGCACGTAGAATTCTGAGGGTGCGGTCATCGGACCGGGGTTCAATTCCCCGCAGCTCCACAAGGTATGAAGCGCCACTCCGCAAGGGGTGGCGCTTTTTCGTTGGAAATGGTGTCTTGATGCGAAAGGCAATTCTGTGTCGAGTTGTCTTTTTCGCTGCGAAGCGAATGGTTATTAGGGGAGAGTCTTGGATGAGATTCATGCCGAGTGAGGATGATGCCAAAGTTCTGCTTCAGGAAATGAAGGATGCCGCGATCAATGATTTTGACATGCCTGAAGGAAAGGAAAGAAACAAGGGATTTGATGTGACCGGACGGCAATCAGCCTCCCAATTTCGAATCAGCATGTATCGTGGAATGGTAGACTTTGAAAAGCACTCCATCAATGCGATGCTGAAGGAAGGCAACGTGGTGCTTATGAGACTGTGCGTCGGGGCCGGACGCCGACATAGCAATCACGATGGCACGATTGTGGATGGTTCACATCTGCACATCTACAAGGAGGGGTACGGTGATCATTATGCTTACCCTGTTGACATCCAATCTCCTGACTTCATCAATGACACGCTGCTGCTTCTAGGCCGTTTCAATGTCGTTTCCAAACCACACCTGCACGATGGGATGATGCCATGAACCAGGATATTGCACTAGATGATCTTGTCGGACAGTATGCCGATTGGATCAAAGAGAACTCCTCGATACATACAGTCGAGAACTGGAAGTCCGTCACAGTGCCGTTGCTTGACCATGCCGGGGACTACTTCCAATTCTACGTACGGTCCAATAACGGGCATTACGAGTTTGATGACGACGGCTTTACGCTAGCTACGATGGAGTCCTCCGGATTCACGGAAAGCGCTTCCCGCATGGAACGGATTAATGAAACCGCACACCAGTTTGGAGCGGATTTCGTTGCAGGATCACTGAAAATGCGAGCCAAACCAGACAAAGTCGGCGATGCGATGAACCGATATGTGCAGGCCCTTATACATCTTGATTCGCTCATGGAGACCGTTGGACACCGTATCGCCACCTATTTTGCCGAGGATGTCGCTACAGCATTGAAAGAGCAGCATATCCACTTCACTTCAGACGTCAATATCCAAGGAAAATCGCTGTACTCACACAATTTCGATTTTCTGTTCCAGGAAAGTGACCGTAGGCCGACCCTGTTCGCTAAAGCCCCGAACAGACTCGACACGACCTCGCTTGCAACGATCCTGTTCGCTTGGGAGGATGTGAGCGGCGCAAAGGAACGCGAGGATGCAGGACTCCTGGTGTTCGCTGATGACCGTGAGAAACCCGTCAATGGAAACGTCCTTACGGCATTCGAACAATATAATGCGCAAATCATGAGGTTTTCGGAAATAGACGGGAAGGGCGCGCAGCTGTTGGCGGCATGACACGTCCTGAATTCTATCTTGAGGAAAAGAAGGTGATGTTGGCAGAAGCTATCGACTTTGCACCGTTGCAAACAATGACCGACGCACAGATGCGCTGGTGGGTTGGTGAGTTTCGATTGGTTCTCTTTTGGCCGGTTTTGGTGGAATCGCCTCCATTGCCTCCGGTGCCTTCCGCAGGGGCTGCGAAAAAGCGGAGGTGCCGCAGGCCGAATGGGTTGTGGTATGCGTTGATGCGCATGGTTGCTCCTTGGTTTGTCGGTCGCACGATTAGTGACGCGGCGTGCGGGGTCCGCAAAAAATTGCACGAAAAAAGCCACCCCGGAATGGGTGGCTTCTATTGAATCTTGCCCTGTTTTATCAGACGACAGACAAGGCATTCTCTCTGGATTTTCCCTCATATAGACATCGCAATGCGGCGATACGAGTCTCATCTTCAGTGAGGTCTATTGATGTATCTTCGATATCGAAGAAGGGTTTGTGGAATGCTCTGCAGTAGTCACGCAGAAGCGCATTGGTGCTGTCGTCGTTATGCTTGGCGACGAATCGCACGAAATCAGCATCATTCATGCTCCTGCGGCCTCCTTCATTATGTCATTGAACATTGTAGCGCTTTAGGGGAAATATTTCTTTATATGATCCCAAGCTTTCGGATTTGCTAACTGTGCGTCGATCATCTCCGCGAAAGCCTCGCTTTCGCGTTTGTCGTTGGTCAGCATGTAATAAAACGTAAAATTTCAAAAATTATACCGATAGGTTACAATGATGCAAAGTTGATTACTTTTGGGGTAATCATACGGACGATTGCAAGGAAGGAAAGATAAAAAATGGCCAATTCAAAGAATAATGCCCCGGGAACATTAACCGATAAGGGCAGAGGTGAGGCGATTTTTTCAGAAGATAGGAAATATAGGTACAGGTTGTCAAGAGTATAGAGTGAAGAAAAGCTCAGTGACGAAGAGTGGTTTGAAAAAATAACATGTTTTGTTTTGAACAATCCTTCTGATGCGGATGCTGTGTTTAACGATAAAACAACAAACAATTGTATCCGTATTGCAAAGGAAGCCGAGGTGAATGGAAAGACGTTAAAAAGCGATGGGATAGTAATCTATAATGTCTTTTCTAAGATAGCAAAAAAACCGAAAGACTTGCCAGCTGACGAAACCGCAATAGGGGATTCGAACGACGTATATTTATCAGAAATACCCAAATACAAAACAGTTATTTTAGGTTGGGGAATGTGCCACAACCCCCCACAAATAGGACCAATATGGGACAAAGAGATGCGGACAATTTGTAATAAATTACAAGGAAACACAATCTATTGTGTAAATGGGGTCACAACTAAAAGCAGGCCAAGGCATCCAGCATCGAAAAATCTAACGGGTAGTGACGGGAAGATAAAATTGGTGCAAATTCGGCTTCTGAACAACGGTAATGCAAAGAATATATATTAAGAAAAATAATTGAGCAAATCTAAATTAGGGTTATATGTCAAAGTGTGGTATGGTTGGTGATGTCAGAAGGCCCTCTGGGGTAGTGAAATAACCTACGGAAACCGGGGGATTGTCTTCTGGCATTATTTTTTATGCAGTTGGATTTCTTGTATGCCGGTTCTAGCGGTTCTGCCGGTTCGCAGTGCGTATATTCTCATATGTTGCGAACGTATTTATGTAAGTCCTGATTTTTGGACCTGTCATGACGACTTTCGCCCAATTAGCACCATGTTACGGTTTCCTGTAACTGATAACGATTTTGAATGATCGATCATTCAATCCTTAATTTAAGCCGAAACTGGGTTTTTAAGACCTGGCGGCAAATATTTGTTGTCATTACATGGTATTATTGAAACATCTACCGGAAAATGGGCAGTAGGCAGGATATAATAAGTAATATTAAAGGAGGGAGAAAATGAACGCCAGTCTTCTTAAGATCAGGGGGCTACCAAGGGCTTCACATAATCCAACGATGAGAACGCCTATAACACCATCGTCGTTGGCACAAACATGACCGTTATGTTAAAGAAACACTGAGGTAAATAAACTGACATCCTTGTGTAAATACGATAAATACGTTCAAAGGAGAAAAAATGCAGTTAACTGAACATTGTTATGTTCCAAGGCTTTTGGTTAAAAAGGGCGAAATGGATGCATTGTTTACATTGTTTGCATTAAGATCTGCCGACTCTCTTCCACAAAATACTGAAATATATCCTCTTTTGGAGATACCTGGTATCGATTGGGACTATGAAAACGATAGGCCGAGCGATAAACCAAACTCGTTTATTGATAAGAAAGCCGAGCAAATCTTTAGAACGTGGCCGGCTCCTGCATTTCTTGATGCGGCCGAGGTCGTGACCGACTTAAATGGGGGCGGTCAGTCGATTCCGCTTATCGAACCGGTGTTAAATAAGTTCAGGTCACTCACCGAGCCTTCGCTTAGTACTAGATTCATTCCGGTGCTGCATGATGTAAAAACCAACAGCACGGCGTATCAACAAGTGAAGGCACTAGTCAGGAAAGGTGTGTGCATTGAAGTGTGTCTGCGTCTTCGCAGCGGCCAATGGAAGAGCTTGACGGATCAGCAGAATTTCAGGTCCTGGCTTAGTGGTCTGGGTTTGAAAGAAGAAGATTGTCACATCATTTTAGATTTGGAATCAAACGTAGATGAAAATGCTTTCAATGCCTTGCAAATCGTGCTTTTCACTGTATTCTTGGCTCTTTATCCGAAGCTAGATTTCGCAGTACTTGGAACCGCAATACCCGAAACGTCGGATATACATAGCGCCTTGGATGTTGTCACACGAGATGAATGGGTTGGCTGGCTGCAGATGATGACTACCGCAAGAGGGGAACATCAAAACCTGCCCATTGCCTTCGGTGATTACGGCACTGTGGGTCTTCGCAGCTCCACCGACGTTGACCCAAAGATAATGAATATCAGCGGAAAATTTAAATACACCGTTGATGATTCGTGGCTGATTGGTAAAGGCGGATTGTTTAAAGGCCGGAAGAACATGAAAAAAATAATGGGAGGACAGTCGATTCTCCCTGTCGTAAATGCCATTGTCAATGACCAACGGTTCTTGCCCCAGCATTGTGAGACAGATGAATGGATGAAACAACTCTCAACAGGTGCTAATACTAAATTCGGTAGTCCTACCACTTGGATTACCAAAGCCATGCAGCATCATATGCTCACTGTTTTGCAACAGTTATAGACATCATAAACTGGTTCCATCCGTCCTCCAATTGGTGCGTGCCTCTAACTGGGTACGCACCAATTTTCGTAGTTGGGGAAGAGAAAAGCTGTCCACCATCCTGTCCCAACACACAGCTTTAGGTTTGGAGCGAACACCACGGTCAAAACCGTAACGCGTCAGAATATCGATGGTCTCGTCTCTCCATAAGAGTTGGACCAACACGCGCGGATCTATATTGGATTTGTTTGATTTCGGATTCCGCAGCTTCCTGATGAAGGTCCGTCCGTCACCTGTTTGTCTTGCGATGTAGACGCCCCAGAAGTCGTGAATCATGCCTAAAGCCTCGTCGAGATGGTTTTCTGCCACAACAAGATTGCAATAGTCAAGAACCGCTGAGTAATATCGCACCTGTTTCGGTAGTCTTTTGAGGTTGTCGCTTGCGCTTTTGAGCTCATATCCGGATATATGACCATTGAGAACGGCGATATCGACTCGTACCTCGCCGCACAAATCTAACTCGTCCATTATTAGGGCTGACTCATTCTCTTTGCGGCGTTTCAATGTAGAACGCATTGCCTGTCGCACATCTATATCACGCATCATTATCATTTAATCACAACTTCTTTACCAAAACAAAAGAGCAGGTGCGCCTCCTGCATCTCCCTGACGTTGGCCACCATCCCACTGTGCGTAGGCTAGAGACGGAAAGGGACGAATGCCATAGGAGAGGAAGTACTGCATCGTTGCCAGGCTCCGAAACATGACAGTGGAGGTGCGGTTGGCAGCCAAAAATCAATGAGGATATCAGCTTAATGTTGATGCCAATCTGATGTGCAAGAACTTGTAACGAAGGAAGCTCCACTCACGAGAATGAGTGGCGTCTTATTGCACCTTGGAAGGAGCCATTTCAATCCACACCATAAGACAATGGTGAGGTTCTAATTCTACGTGAACAAACTGTGGTTGCGGGTTTAATCTAAATACCGCAAGTAGCCTTCTTGCTGTTCAAGGTACAGATTGTGTTGCAATCTAATTACGATTTGACTTACCGGACTGTCCGGATCAGTAGCAGGACTACAGGTCGCCCCGTTCATGGGGTTGTGGATTGAAATGCTTCGAGGGGCACGTCCGAACTCAACCTGATGGTCGCCCCCTTCACGGGGGCGTAGATTGGAATATGCCCTGCCTGCCGCTCACTGCGATCAGGTTGGTCGCCCCCTTCACGTGGCGAGGATTAATATCACCGCTTACGTGTCTCTTTATTGCGCTGGGCCCGCTCTTGTGCTCGTTTGCCCGTGTTTTGTTGTGTTGGATACCCGGCCCTCATGCGGTCGCCTTCGCATACCTCACCTTTTCCGGCATCCGTGCACCCGCGCCCCCACGCCCTAACACTCGCGTCCAGGCGCCTAAGCCCATACCTCACGCCCACACGCCCAAGCCCCACGCCCAGTCGCCTCAGCGCCCAGCACCTCGGCGCCTCACACCCTCGCCCCCCGCGCCCCCTCCTGTGTT
>NZ_ATLK01000004.1 GCF_000737845.1 Bifidobacterium bombi DSM 19703
CGCCCGGTCCCATTCCGAACCCGGAAGCTAAGGCCTGGCACGGCGATGGTACTGCACTCGGGAGGGTGTGGGAGAGTAGCACGCCGCCGCATTACATGTTATGGGGGATGCCTTTGGGTGTCCCCCTTTTTTGTATCCGACGTGGCACACGACAAAACGTGTGGGTTCCGGCGTTTCGGGGTGCGTGTTCACGGCGACGACCACCCAAAACCAATACCCACGTGGGTTTTAGCGGTATACTGGTCTTCCGGCCGTGCGGTCGGAGCCAACAGGAGGTACTCATGATTCAGGTACGTCAGATAAGTGTGGACGAGCTCGAACGAGTCGCGTTGCGGCAAGGCCTGTGTCTGCCGATCGAGCAGACCGCCGTCTGGCGTGAATACCAGAACTCCATCGAAGGGCGTACCGATTGGGGTTCGCTGGCCATCGAGAACGATGACTCCCTTCTCGCGCTGGTCGACCTGACCGACCACAGCACCCATGGGTACCACTCCCTGCATGCCGTTCATTCACCTGTCTGGGTCGAGCCACCTTCGGCCGACATGGAACGTTCGGTTCTCGAGGCGCTGTCTTCCTACGTCCACGCACACGATCACAAACAGGTATTCCTGCGTATCGCCGTGCACCATGACTTGGATTTGTGCGAACCTACGCTTTCGACCATTCCTTATGATCAAACAGTGGTCATTGACGTGACTGGTGGAGATGAGGAGATTCTCGCTCGGATGAAACCCAGAGGCCGGCGTGATGTACGTAAGTCGTTGCGTGAGAGCCCTGCTTCTTGCGTCGATGAAACCGATAAGGCGCTCGTTTCCTTCGAGGAATATTACGATGTGATGCGCGAAACCGGAGCCAGGGATGGCTTTCATCCTGCACCCTGTTCGGATTATGAGGACATGATTCGTATTCTTGGGCCTGACCATTGCCGTGTATACGCGGGTCGCATCGATGACCGGGTGGTGACATGGTCGATTGTCACCATATCGGGAACCCGTGGTGTCAGATATTATGGTGCGAGCCGCAGCGAAACCATGCGTGAACATGTTACGGATAAGCTTGTTTATTTCGAGTGCTGTGATCTTGGTGCGAATAAGGGTGTGAAGAGCTACGATATGATGGGCATCGGCGATGACTTCGCTCCGAGCCTCAAAGGCCTCAATGAATTTAAAACAAAGTTTACCAAAGAGATTACACAGGTTGCCCCTAACAGGGATATCCCTTTGAGAAAAACCTTCTATAAGGCATTGGTCACGGCGAAACGTCTAAGGGACCGTTAAGGCTCTTCTGCGGCCAGATGCCTGGTCTGCTTCACCTGGGTCTGTTACGCTGACCGGTTTCGCGCTAACGGGTATCATTTTCGTACTGTGACGGCGGCACCGGTCCTGATACGTACGGCATAAGCGTCGGGCATGTGCTGGTTACGCGCCGAGGATTGCGCCGAAGAGGAACGGAAAGCGGTCGCGATGGTGAGCGTCAGATATGTGCAGGTATGCGCGGGAAGACCGCTCCAAGCGCTTGCGGCCTTCATACTTACGGTTGATATTCAGCATGGATTACATGTATATTGGATTCAATGGCATGCGAACACAGCGAGAAGGCGATGATGGTTTCGCATCGCGGGAAGGATTCGGATGATTCACCTTGAATCGATCGACCGTCGGAACTTTTATCAGGTTCTTGAGCTGGAGAGGCCTGCCGGTGAGCCTTTCGTGGCCCCCAACAGCGTTTCATTGGCCGAGGCCTGGTTGTACCGCGACGAGAACACCGTGCATCCTGCCGCCATTTATGATGACGACACACTCGTCGGCTTCGTCATGACCCATGACAGGCCGGAAGAACGAATCCGCGACATCTGGAGAATCCTGATACCGGAACGTTTCGTGAACCGCGGTTATGGAAGTGGTACGTTGGCCATCCTGATTCGTCGGCTGTGCGCGGACCCCGATTATGATGCGCTGGTTCTTTCGTATGTGCCCGGGAATGCAGCTGCCGAACACGTGTATCGCAAGGCCGGATTCCAACCCACAGGGGAGATCGATGACGGTGAAGTCGTGATGAGATATGAGGAATCGGGTCAGAAACACGGGTGATGTGCGGTCACGGCGGTCAGGAGCCGTGTCATTGCATTGGTCCGAGGGATGAACGTGGCTTTTGCGTTCATCGTGCGGCATGCGTAAAGAGATGGGTAGTCGTGAATCAGCGCATGTTTCCGGTCTGATTCGTCGGTCGAGGGTGGTGCGTCATTGTGGATTGTTCCTCAACATGTAAAAGACCCTGACTAGTCGTTGCCGTCGCGTCCGATGGCATGTGTGGTGCCCATATCAATCAAGGATGCCACGCGCCACAAGGGTTTCGGGCCACTATCGCGTGGTTTCATAGACAATTGAGTTCGTCGTATTCCGGCGTTCGTGCTTCGTGGGTCTGCTTTGGCCCGCATTGCCGCTATGTTGATGGGGCTTGGGCTCGTTTCTCGTCAAGCAACATGATAGGTCGTTTCGATGCTTGCTGCGGCTGGTGCTTACACTTCATGCCCACACCGCTCATATTCATCTGAAGAAGGAGTAGCGGGTGTTCATATGTAGGGAGAGATTTTCTCTGAGCGTCTTTGTAGGTTTATGAAGTCAGGTGGGTTCGGGTGGAGCAGCCGTTTCATAAGATGTAGATTTTTCATGAAGCGGTATGTATTGATTCATGCAATATCATATACGCCCGCATCAGGTATCAGGAATATTTGTCCTACCATCGAGTCGTCATGTCGCAGTCACTGTAAGGGATACGTTCATGGGATTCACACAAGCTGGCCTGTGTAGTCAGCGGTAGTGTGAAGACGTTTGTTTGTAAGGCTGTGTACAACGAAATGGCCGATGATCGGCGTCCAGGCCGAATCCTGTTTCGAGGTTCGAATGCCGTTTCAGCCTGCATAAGGTAAGGAGAGACGCCAGGATGGGTTGTGTAATGCACTGGAAGACTGATTCGAGCGTTCGCGATGTGCGCTCGCGAACATCGCGTTTTCAGGAAGGGTTCGGATGATCAACGAGGGACAAATTATCATGGGACGGACATAATATCCATTATCGGCAAAGTCGCCGGGTGTATCTATGTCCAACATGTGGTTTCTTACGTATCGCCGTGGTATTCGGGCGGCATAATTACTGCATGGATATAAGCGATGCAGAGGCCTATGCGGCATCGGATCATAAGTCGGATCTGGAAGTTGCCGTAGGTCGTTTGGAAGGAACGGTTCGGCATACTCCCACCGTCTTTTCGAAGACCCTGACGGATCGGGTCGGATTCGACGTGGCGATGAAGTTGGAAAACCTGCAGGAGACTGGTTCGTTCAAAATCAGGGGTGCATACAACAAAATTGCCGGACTGTCCCCTCAAGACCTGTCAAGGGGTCTTGTGACCGCCTCCGCGGGCAATCATGCGCAGGGAGTGGCCTATGCTTCCCGTGAGCGAGGCGCGAAGGCGACCATCGTCATGCCTCAAAGCACTCCACCGCTTAAGGTAGATGCGACGAAGTCGTACGGTGCTGATGTCGTACTTTTTGGTGAGACATTTGACGAGAGCGAGGCGTATGCCAGAGAACTCGCAAGTGAGCAAGGCATGGTGCTTGTCCATCCATTCGATGACTACCAGGTCCTTTGTGGTCAGGGCACCATCGCGTTGGAGATTCTCCAAGATCGTCCTGACATCACTGATGTGGTGGTACCTTTGGGCGGAGGTGGCTTGGGGTCCGGCATAGCTATGGCCATCAAGACGTTCCGTCCGGATGTGCGGGTTATCGGTGCCATTCCCTCCCAGTCCCCGGCATGGAAGATGTCATTTGCCGCAGGTCATGTCGTGGCGGCCGAAAAGGTTAACACCTCCGCGGAAGGCGTGGCGGTAAAACGTCCTGGAGATCTTACGTTTGCATTGCTTGAAACCTACCTGGACGACTTGGTTGAGGTGAGTGAGACGGGAATCTCGCAGATGATTCTGCTGATGTTGGAAAAGCACAAGCTCGTCGTCGAAGCCGCAGGTGCCGTCTCTTTGGCTGCGCTTGAGCAACTGGGCAGGCAATCGCAGGTGTTCTCTAAGGCGAAGGGAGCTCATGTCGTTGTCCCGGTGGTTTCGGGCGGCAACATCGATACCGTGACCATCGGTGCTGTGATTCAGGGAGGCATGATTTCCCGAGGGCGCATCATGCAGTTCGCGGTGGAGCTTCCCGATGTACCGGGTCAGCTTGTCAAGGTGGCTACAATTCTGGCTCGGCTTCGTGCCAATGTCATTGAATTAAACCATGACCAGTTCAAAGCGGCCGGACACTACCGCAACGGGGTTCTGCTGGAAGTGACGGTCGAAACGAATGGTTCGGAACACATCAAACGGATTCTTTCTTCATTGGAGGAGGAGGGACTCCACCCTAGGCAGATTTACTGAAATTCAAGAATTGCGCAAAAAGCAACACGCCGAATAAAGTCAATTATACCAACGAAAGCAAGGGCTCCGGAAGAGGCCGATTTGCAAAAATAGACACGTTCGAGTAAATTAATCACTTGCTGCCTGACAGCGACAACAAATCCTCAGGATTGATTGGGGTTGTTGGTGTGGTGGTGGTTTGAGAACTCAAGAGTGTGTCTGTACTACTTTTTTAGTTGAATGTTTTTGATTGCCAGTTTGGTGTGCGCCTGCGGGTTTGTCCTGTGGGTACCCGGAGGGGTTTAATGTGCATCAAGGTTTTTTGGTGAGGGACGTTTCCTCCTTATGGAAACGGACCGTCAATTATTATGGAGAGTCTGTTTGAGGCTTTTCCGCAAAAGGTTTTTT